>NZ_CAUPIY010000006.1:0-134407 GCF_963511525.1 uncultured Mobiluncus sp.
CCTTACACCGCAAAGAAAAACCCGAAATAAAGACACACAAAATGTTACTTAACCCAGATTTCGGGCATACAAAAGGACGCCCACTTTGTATCAAAATGAGCGTCCCTTCAGTGGAGCTAGGGGGACTCGAACCCCCGACCCTCTGCTTGCAAAGCAGATACGCTACCAGCTGCGCTATAGCCCCGTTTGTTATGAAAAAACCCCGACTGTTCGGGGTTGGTGGGCCTAGCTGGGCTCGAACCAGCGACCTCAGTCTTATCAGGACTGCGCTCTAACCAACTGAGCTATAGGCCCTTTGGGCACCAGAAGATACTACCCGAACCCGCTATCTTGCGCAAATTCGCGGGGTATGCGGGGGTACGCACCGGTATGTGCTGACGATGTCACAAGCGCGGTGGGTTGCATTGGGTTTTCACAAGCGCGGCGGGCCCGGCATGAGTTGCGGTTCTCACAAGCGGGGTGGTTACAGCGTGGGTGTCTCCGCCAGGGCTGGTGGTGTCACAAGCCACGTCTCACTGTGAAAATGCCTTGCACGCTTTAGTAATACAATATATGTCATACGTAATGGCAACCAGGAAAACATTGAGAGAGGTAGGGCTGGAAAAATGAATTGGACTGCGGCAAACGGCACGACCTACAGCGATGAACAAATCGAGCAATGGGCCACCGCCCAAGAGACCGAACCCGAGTACACGGGCTCGCATCTCGCCCCCTCCAAGCCCGGTAGGCCCGTTACCATCGGAAAAAACGCCCAACCTTTCACGATTCGGTTGGACGAAGCCCGGAGAAACAAAATAACCGCCTTGGCCAAAAAAATGAACACCACTCCCAGCGGTCTGGTGCGCGACCTCATCGACGCTATGTAACCGGAGCTACCTCGCGCTGGGGTGTGCTGACGATGTCACAAGCGCGGTGGGTTGCGTTGGGGTTCTCACAGGCGCGGCGGGCCCGGCATGTGTTGCGGTTCTCACAAGCGGGGTGGTTACAGCGTGGGTGTCTCCGCCTGGGCTGGTGACGTAACAACGGGCTGGGCGTCCGCGTTGGCGACCTGACTCGGCAAATAAAGTCCGCCAACTAGCGTGGATCTGCGTCACCCGGTGTGGACCGCTCGGCCAACCGTTCCGGCTCGGCCAATAAAGTCCGTCAGCCGACTAAACCAAGCTGCGAAGCCGGAGGGCGGAATTACACTTCCACCAGATGGTATGCAATCCCCAGCTCGTCATAGAGCCGCAGGAAATCCTGGGTCCCCAGGAACAGGGTGGCGCGGTTGTCGCCCGGATGGAAGGTGAAAATTTCCTCCTGCATCATGGCTTTGTCCAGGTAGAGCGCGACCGAACGGTGGCCGGGGTCAATCATGCCGAGGGGCGAGACGACTCCCGGTTCCAGGCCGAGGGTCTGAGCCAGCAGCTCTCCGGACCCGAACGAGAGGCGGCTTTCCCCGACTTCGCCGGCAAAACCTTTCAGGTCAATCTGTTTATACTCGTCTGTAATTAAAAGGTATGTGCGGGTCTTTTTGCGGTTGGTCAGGAACAGGCTCTTGGTGCGCACACCCTCGTGGCCCTCGATATATTCGTCCGCCAGCTCGATGGTCGTGGCCGGCGGGTGTTCCACCAGCTTGTATTCGACGCCGTGTTCCTGCAGGGTTTCCAGTATCTTGCTGCGTTCCATAGGTTCCTCGGTCTGGTGTGATGCCCGGTGTGAGGGTGAAAAAAAGACCCACCGGTTTGCGGCGGGTCTAAAGGCTTTTGCTCACTGTTCTAATCAGCGCTGACCTCTACCATGACCTGTTCGTAGTCGCCGTAGGAGATTTCTACGGGCTGTACTTGAGTGTTTCCGGTCGTGCTGGATTCGTGGTCGGCAGCCTGAGCAGGCAACAGGGTGCTCAAAGCCACCACCAGGGCGAGCGCCACGGCGGCCATCATGCCCTTCTTTTGTGTCTGCATGGTTCCTCCAGATTCAATCCTCGCGGTCAGTTGATTACGGACAAGTCCAGCATCAACGCCGCTATACAGTTAACTATACCCTATTTTCAGGAAATTACAAGTGCTTTTTTCAAATTCTTTCACCGAGTTTTTTCGCGGTTTTCCGGGGGTTTCCATTCAAAACATATGGTCTCTCCGTTTCACTATGTGAAACTCGACACCCTGAGGCTTAAGGAATCCTGAAAATGTTTGGTCGGTTTTGGTGGTCGCGGCGGCGAGTTTCTGGGTTCAGGTGTTAGAGGTGTTTTCACAAGGTCGGTGCGGCAGCGCCGGTGCTCTTGGTCTGTTTTTGCGGGCAAAAGCGCCGTTGGAGGGTGCTACTCTCAGGTTCGAATTCGATTTTTAAGGTTATTTTCAGGTTCGCGACAAAAACTGTGGAGATTTGCAGAAAACCGCCGTTTTTACTGTTTATTTGCCGTTTTGCTAGCTCGGGTTGAGGTGACAAACTCAGCTTTGTATTCTTAGAGAGCGCTGAAAACTGCCGCTAATTTTCGCGAAATTTGCCCTGTTAAGCTGAGTTTTCCTAAAGGAAAACGGGGGTTTGCCGAACGCCCCTGGAGTGATAGTTAGATTGTCAGCACAATCCTGGAAAGACTCTTGGAGATAGCTGGGAAACCTGGTATTCTTATCACTGTATATAAGCAGGTGAAGTGTCCCCAAAAGGGCTAAAACCGAAGAAATGGCTAACAAATGGAGGTATTTGAGCATGAGTGCTATAGCCAAGAAACCGCGGCAAAACCAGCCCGGAAAGCCCACTTTAGTGAGCTTTAAGCAACAGAATAAAAAGAGCCGAAACTGGACCGCGGGGTTGATTGCTTCAGCAATCGCCGTGGCGTGGGCCGTTGGCGGCTTGGTGATGCCTTCCTTGGCGGCGACTCCGAACGCCATGGCTTCGGTTCATCCAACGGTGAACGTTTCGCCCGATGCAAACTTTAATGTCGGTTCCAACGGTAATGTGCGCTACAGGTTGGCATATACCGGACAGTTGTTCTCGACTAAAGACCCGCAGGAAGCTGCGGCGCACTACGGCGAGACAGCCCAGGTCGGGGATTTCACAGCTCACTACCTGCCCAAAGAGTGTATTACCAAGGCCACAAAAGTCGACAGGAACGGCACCCCATTCTGGGATGGTTATGATGCCCTGGATCAAGTCGCGCCTGACCGTGGCATTATTGCAAAAACTAAAATTGCTTCTACCACTGAGAAAGGTTTTGGCGCGTGGGTAATCTTCCCCGGTAGTTCCTCCACTACGCTACCTTTTAACCCCTCAGGATCTTCCAGCCAGGCGGCTTCCTCCAGCCGTTCTGCTGTTTCCGCTGTTGACCCTGAGGAAGATGAGGATACTTTCACCCTGAACTTAGAACCCATCGAAGGCGAAGCGATGGCAGCGGCTGGCGCTCCTGCAGATACGGGTGCGACTCAGGCGCGTATTTTTGCTCAGACTTCCGACCCCTCCAGCGACCCGGGTACCTCCACCGCGTCCACCGGTTCCACCACTGCTCCGCAGTTGCCTGCCAGCCCGCAGGAATCGGTTGAGCCTGCTCCTCAAACTTCGGAACCCTCAGCGGAGCCATCAACTCCGGTGGCTGGTCCAAATAAGGCGCCGTCCGCCACCCCGTCCGCAACGGTTACTTCCGGCGCGGTTCCTTTCGCTTACAAATTTGAGCCCAGGATGAAAGAAATCAAGCTCAAGTTTGATCCCAGCGTGGACAAAGACACCGCGATTGCCGCCTTTAATAAACAGGTCGATGACGCTAAGACAGATGTGTTGAATCAGCTGAAAGAGTTTATGAGTGGTAAGCCTTTTGATGATGCCACCAAGGAAAAAATGGTGGATAACATCAACGCCCAGTTCGATAAACTGCGCAAACAGGGCCTGGACTGGTATGAGCAACAGTACAGCAAAGCTCCCAGCGCCTCTAAGTTCCCCGGCATTAAGGCTTGTGAAGAAAACGGACCTATCGTTCCCGTGGGTTCATTTATCTTGGTTAAGAACTGGACAGCCGACAAGAAAGGCCAATCGAATGTCTGGCAATGGGGGAAAAAGCATCGAAATGAAGGTACGGCAAATCATCCCGCAATTGATTTCCTGGCTCTGTATCCCAGCGATAATACGAACTCTTTCAAAGTAGACGGACAGGCGAGTTTCTGCGTGGAGCCTTTCTATGGTTTCCAAACTGGCGGACACAAGATTTACACTGACCCTTCCAAATCCACAATCTACTGGGCTAAAGATAACCCTGAGAAGGCAGAAACCGTTAAGGCCCTGGCTTGGCATTTCGCCAAGAATAGTAATGGCGCCAACTGGGGTCATTACCAGAACGCAATCTGGATGGTCATTTTTGGCATTACCGATAATGGGCGTGCCTGGAACCTTGACAAGATGTCATGGGGTGATGCGGGAGTTACCGATGTCAAATCCCTCATTGAGCAAGCTCGTACTGCATACCAGAATCGCCCGGATGGCAATGTCATTAAAGCTCTGGAAACCATGCACCTCGACCAGGTGTCCCTGGAACCGGCTAAAGACGGCACGTCTCTGTTGACCGTGCAGTTGAACGATTACGACCCGAACTCACCTGAAGGCCAGTACATTGGCGACCAGGTTTACCTCAAGGTGGAGGGTGCCACTGATCAAAATGGTAAACCCATCGAAAAGATTAGCTTGAAGGATGCGGTCAATGGGGTGACCCTGAAGATTGCCAATCAGAACGCGTTTAAGATTTACTTTACGGGTTCGGTAAAGGATGTCGAGAATCCTTACTTCATTGATAACCCGGATGGGCCTACCCAAGGTCAGGTCGTGGTGTTAAAGAAGAACCTCGATGTCTCCGGGCTACTGGAAGTATCTTGGACTCATGTTCCCGAACCGAAGCCTTTCATTTCCACCACCGCGAAGGTGAACGGCGCTGACTCGCTGCCCGGCGCGGAAACCGCCACGTTCTCCCGCGCGGATGAGGTCATCACCCTTACCGATGATGTGAAGTATGAGAACATTCCTACCGTCACCGGTAAGATGTATCTGATTGGCAAACTTACAAAGGTTAGTGACAAAGTCACCACCAAGGTGTTCAGTCAGGAAGTCACTATTAGCGGTAGCGACACCTTGAAAGGTCTGTTCCCGTATCCGGTGAAGGCCTCCGAGGTTAAGGACGGCGACAAGTTCTATTACGAAGAAATCCTGGCGACTTCCGACCCGAAGTACGTTGGCGGCGGACAGATCGATTCTGACTACGGCAAGCTCAACATCATCGCCCAGCACACCGGCGAGACCGCGGATCAGACCGTTAACATCGTTAAGAACAAGGCTCAGCTGACCCTGACCAAGGCTGCTGACGGCGCTGCTGATAAAGCTAGCGGCAACGTGACCTTCCACGTCACTTGTGATGATGGAACGGATCAGACCCTCTACGCTCCGGCTAAGGGTGGCGCGGCCAACACGGATAGCACCAAGGCGGGAACGCCTAGCATCATTGAGGTGACCCCCGGAGACAAGTGCACTATCGAGGAAACCTACCGGTCCGCTCCGGTCAATATGTCCGTCGCTCCCAGTTGGTCTGCCACCAACGCCACTCAGGACGGCGATGCTGTAGCGACTACTGATGGTTATAAGGCCACGTTCGTGATGGGTCAAGCTGGTGACATCAGTGTCATTGCGACCAACACCTATCAGGAAAAGACTGGCAACTTCAAGGTTACGAAGATTGTCCAGGGTTACGACAAGGATGCCGCGGCGGCGAATGCCAACAAAGGCGGCAAGTTCGAGTTCACCTACACCTGTGATAACGGTGTGGCTGGCGGAAGTTTCTCGCTTCCCGAGGATGCCGCTACCGACACGGATAGCAACCCGTGGACTTATGAAGTCAAGGGTCTGCCGGTCGGCACCAAGTGTACCGTTACCGAAACCAAGCCGACCGCTCCGGAAGGCTACAACGTAGTCGTCAAGAACACGAATGCTGCGGGTACGACCACTGAGTCGGACACGGTTGCGGTGAAACCGATTCAGGATGGCTCCACCCACGGGGTTGCCTTTACCAACTACTACCAGCCCGCCGACGCGGCCTTCAGCCTGCAAAAGGTGGCCAAGTACGTCAATGGGGATAAGGGCAATGTTGACGGTAACTTCTCGCTGAGCTATGTGTGCGAAGGCACGACCGGGAAACCAGTCAGTGGCAATGAGATTGTCCCTGCTAATGGCGCTCCGGTGGCCGTCAAGTCTGGCATTAAAGCCGGCATGACCTGCACCATTAAAGAAGATACGAACAGCACCAAGGTGACTGGGGCTAACTTTAAGTCCTTGACCTTTGGGCAAACCGGATTGTTGCCAGCCGACATCTTGGAAAACTCCGCTGCTGGATTCAAGTTCAAGGTTCCGACCAACGGCGCAACTGTTGTGGTGACGGCGACGAACCTCTACGAACACAAGATGGGTTCGTTCAAGCTGACCAAGACGGTTAAGGCTGACGGTGCGAACCCGCTGAAGGACAAGGCTTTCGCGTTCCGTGTCACCTGCGGTGATGAGGATCCGATTACCTTTAGCCTGAAGAACGGCGAGACCTGGACTTCGAAGTCCTACTTGGCAGATACCGAGTGCATGATTCACGAGGACAACCCGTCCACCCCGGCTGCTACCAGCACGGTTGAGTACACCAATGCTCAGTCGCTCGGTGGAGACGACGCCAAGGTAGTCATCAAGGAAGGCGAAAAGCCCGCGGTGAGCGTTACCGCCGAGAACACGGTGAAAGCAAACTACGGCAAGTTCTCTGTCACCAAGAGTGTTGACGGCGACGCCAAGGCCGAAGCCACCAGTTTTGCTTTTGATTACAAGTGTAACGATGATGCTAAGACCAACGGCACCCTGGACTTGAAGGCTGGGGAAACCAAGACCGTTGACAACATCTTGGTCGGCACCACCTGCTACATCAAGGAAAAGCCGGTAGAGATTGACGGCGTCACCGTCACCCCGTCTTGGGTGACGGACCTCGCCAACGCCACCGGCACTAACGCTGGCTTCAAGCAGTTCACCATTCCCGAACAAAAGGATGGCAAGGCTCAGGTGTTGAAGCTGGAAGCTAAGAACACCTTGGATTACGACAAGGCGAGCTTCACCATTAAGAAGGTCGTCCAGGGCGGAGCCACCTTCAAGCCCGATGCCACCTTTAAGTTCACTTATTCTTGTAAGGCCCCGAACGGTAAGACCTACACTCAGGCCACTCCGTTTGGCTCCCAGGCCAAGGCTGACTTCATCGAAGTAGCCCCCGGTCAGGAATCGGCAGCGATTGTGGTGCCGAAGGACTCCAAGTGTTCCGTGGCTGAGCCGAAGACTCAACTGGACGCCACCAACAAACAGCTGGTGAATGATCTGAACGCGAACCCGTTGAAGTATGTGTCGACCTCGTTCGTTCCGGCAGGTAAGGACCTGGCGTCCGGTGAACAGACTGTGACTCAAGGCAACGTCTTCCAGTTCGCCGCTACCAACGTTTACACCGAAAAGATGACCGGCTTTAAGTTCTACAAGGCCGCCCTCACCGGTAACAACGCTGGTAACCACACTGAACAGTTCTACTTCAACTACTCCTGCCAGACCCCGGCCGGAGCGGTTAAGAACGGTGTCGGTTACGACCTGAGCGTCGGCAGCGACCCGGTCACGGTCGAGAAACTCCCCGTAGGCACCAAGTGTGTCGTGTGGGAGAAACCGGTAGTGGCAAAGGCTAACGAAAAGCCCACAACCAAGTGGACCGTTGGCTCCGCTGACCCGGTTGACGGCAAGGAAGTCAAGCCTTTCGATACCAATGCGAGTGCCCAACCCAACGGCGTGGCCTTCACCGTGGATAAGGAAGACGAAGCGCTGATGATTGGCGCCACCAACGACTTCACGGTGCCCGACACCAAGCTGGTGGTCAGCAAGACCGTCGTGGCTGGTAAGAACACCAACGTTGGCTCTAAGGAGGTCAAGCTCTCGGCTACTTGTAAGTACCCGACTGATAACGCCGACCACGTCATCATGGACGGCAAGACCTTTAAGAATACTGACAAGGCCGAGTTCACCACTGATGTGAACGGCGTGAAGATTCCGGTCGGTGCGACCTGTACCATCACCGAATCTGCAGACAGCGCGAAGGTGGCCGGACACATCTGGACCGTGGAGATGAAGGAAGGCGAAAACAGCATTTCCAAGACCGCCACCGGTTCCGTGACCCTGGGCACCACCGACGGTAAGACTGTTGAGGTCATCAACACTTACACGCGCGAGCTGGGCAAGTTCAAGATTATCAAGGCGGTTACTGCCGCCAAGAACATCACGGTGAAGGAGTCTTATGACTTTACCTACACCTGTGCTGACCCGAACGATGACACCCAAAAGGTGGAAGGCAAGGTAAAGGAAGTCACCGATAAGGGCTACAAGTTCGCAGAGAACATCCCTGTCGGTTACAAGTGCCACATCACCGAGGATCAGGCCGGTGCAAAGACTGAGGAAGGCTCGACCCTGTCGGCTACTCTGTCGAAGAACGACTTCGTAGTAGACAAGGACAACGTCGTTGAGGTCAACGTGACCAACACCTACTCCAAGGCGAACGGCAAGTTCAGCGTCACGAAAGCGATTGCCGCTGACTCCACCGCCTCGATTACCAACGGCTCATACAACTTCGAGTACTGGTGTGTGACCCCGGACGAATCCAAGATTGGTACCCAGGATGCCCCCATCAAGTTCAACGTTGAGGCGGGCAAGACCTGGACTTCCGGGGATATTCCGACCGGTTCCAAGTGTTCCATCCGCGAGGTCACCCCGAGTGGTAATACCGCTGGCATAGCTGCCGAAGTGTCCTGGTCCTTGAATGAATCTACGACCACGAAGGGCGTAGAGCCGACTCCTTACACTGCAGTCGGCGCTAAGGGTAACTTTGTGTTCGGTGCCGAAGGTACTACCGCCGGCAAGTTCACTATCGGCAAGGACGGTTCCGTAACCAACCTGACTGCTACGAACAAGTTGACCTACAAGGAAGTCAAGCTGTCGCTGCAGAAGGTGGCGGAAGCCACTTCGGCACACGGCAGACTCGACTACTCCGTGGATAACTTCAACATGAGGCAGAATTACAACGAGTACTACCGCTACATGAACCGCGACTTCGTGAATATGCACGTCACCTGCAAGAGTGGCGATAACACGGTTGTCGATAAGACAGTCAAGGTTGATGTCAACGGCAACGTTCTCGACTTTGGCACGGTGCCTTACAACTCGAAGTGTACGGTAGCGGAGCTGGACGATGAGAGCTTTAACGATAAGAACGCTCTCCAGTACGGCGGCTGGCGTCACAAGGCTGAAATTTCAGCCACTGATGCCAACGGCAAGGCTCTGGCCACCCCGGTTAAGTACGCCTTTGATATGTTGCAGCCTGATGGAGAAAAGGCCGCTATCACCTTCGATGTCACTTCCGAAGCCAACGTCTCCGTGAAGATGCTCAACCGGTGGGATTGCTACGCCAGCATTGAAACTGACTTGGATGCTCCTGACCAACAGGCTACTGCTGACGGTCACCGCATCTTCCAAGACGGCATCAAGGTAATCGATGTTAAGCCTGGTCAAGATCGGGTTAAACTGACCGATAAAGTTACCTTGAAGAATGTCACTCCGGGCAAGACTTACACGATTGTGGAGCGTTTGTACTCCACCAGCCAGGCCGGACAAACGGGTCTCTTCTATGACGGGTACCTCCCTTGGAAGAGCGAAAATGGAGCCAATTGGGATTATTACGCTGAGGAAGTGACTGTTCCCTCAGGGGCAACTGATTTCACTAAGGAAATTTCCTTCACGATTCCGGTTGAATTACTGAAGGAACACCCCGAAGGTATCGCCGCTGGCATTATGGTGTTCAACGGTGGAAACCCGATGCAGCTGAATCAGTGCACAAGGTGCTTGGCCTATGGTTCTGAGCTGACGCTACCGAAGGCTCAATCCATCATCCCGCGGTGGTCACCGGATATGTGGACTATCGCCTTCGACAGGACGACCAATTCGCGCGTCTTGTCTACGAACAAAGAGACTGTACCGACACAGAAACAGAATCTGACTGATAATCTCACGTACACCAGGGTTCCTGCAGGTGATTACGTCCTGTATGGCCGCTTGGTGCAGACGGATGATACCAGCAAGTCTGTAGTGGACAATGCCAAGACGATTACTGTTCCGGGTGGACAGAAATTCTTTGGCAAGAATCGTGTAGATAACGAGTTCACCCTGCAGACCGCTAACCTGACTCCCGGTGCCACATATGTGATGTTCGAATATATGTTGCCGAAGGATACGGATACTAACAGCCTCGCGGGCAAGACCCCGGCTGAACTGCAGGATATGTCTAAGGCAGCAAACCTGCCCTTCCACGCGGATGTAAAGGACATCTGCCAGAAGCTGTACACGCCGAAGTTAAAGACGACCGCTTCGATTGACAAGCCTGTGACGCCGGCCGTTGCGGACGACGCGACGGTTACTGTCAAGGATGTGGTCAAGTGGACCAACCTCGCCGGAGGTCGGACCTACACCCTGACCGGTACCTTGCATGTCAAGGATGCTTACGGAAACGATGCTGGTGCGCTCAACGATCCGGGCGCAACCGCAACCAAGACCTTCACGGTCGACGGTCCGCGCGATGCCCTTGTCAAAGAGGGTGAGGTCGAACTGACCTTTACCGTCAAGGCTAAGTCCCTAAAGACCCAAACAGTTGTGGCCTTTGAGGAAGTCAAGGATGGCGATGTAGTCGTAGCGACTCACTCCGATATCACCGATGAGGATCAGACGGTTTACAGCCCGTCAATCGGCACAACCGCGAGCGTCGAGGGCGGTGCTGCTGAGGCTGAGGGTGCTCGTGCCGCAACCGTTGACATGACTAACGCCAAGCCGGTAAAGGATTCCAAGACTAAGGAACTCTCCGGCGTAGTCGTGAACGATAAGGTTGCCTACAACTCCATCGCTCCGGGCGAGTACATCATGTACGGCCAGCTGATGAAGATTAACGGCAATAACACCACGCAGGTTCAGACCACGTTTGAGCCGCTGAACATCGCCAAGGATGCTCCCGCCAACGGCACGATGAAACTCACCTTCCCAGGTGTGAAGGTCGTGAGTGGTGAGAAGTACGTAGTGTTCGAGAAACTCTACAAGGCGAGCGACTTCGACCAGACGGCCGGAAAGCCCACCAACCCGGAGGCTACCGTTGCTGAACACGCTAACCCGAAGGACGAAGCTCAGACCGTTTACGTCCCCGGCGTCACTACTGACGCGAAGGACGGCGACGGCGACAAGTACGTCGATCCGACCCAACCCATCAAGATCATTGATACCGTCACCGGTTCCGGCCTGATTCCGGGCAAGGAATACACCATTGACGGCGAGTTGATGATGGCCGACGCGGACGGCAATCCGGTTCACACCGGTGTGTTCAACAATGACGGAGACGTCAAGGTTGTTGCCGACGCGAATGGCAAGTTCCAGAAGGACCTCACTTTCGAGATGAGCGTGGACAAGGCCAAGGAGCTGGGTCTGTGGGTTGACGAAAACGGCCAGCCCACCCCGACGGGCAAGGATCTGGTGGTCTTTGAAAACCTGAAGCTGAACGGCAAGCCCGTGGCTATCCACCACGACATCACCGATGAGGCTCAGACGGTTCACTCCGGCGGGATGCAAACTTCCGCGAAGGACTCCGACGGGAACCAGACTATGATTCCTGGTCAAAAGAACGCGGTCATCACCGATACCGTGACGTTCACCGGCAAGTTCGAGCCGAACCACAACTACACCCTGGTTGGTGAGTTGCACTACGTCACCACCGACAAGGGTGCCAAGTCTGACGCCGGCAAGGTGCCGGGTGTGACTGTGCAGCCGGTGAAGGTTACCTCTGACGCGAAGGGCGTCATTGGCGAGCAGACCATGAAGTTCACGGTTCCTGCTGACAGCATCGTAGAGGGCAAGGACCTGGTGGTCTTTGAGACCTTGCACGATGGCGACGCCACTGGCAAGGTTGTGGTCAAGCACACCAACCCGAACGACCCGGCGCAGACCGTCAACGTGGTGAAGAACTCCATTACCACCACCGCTTATGATGGCGGCAAGGATGGTAAGGGTTCGGATAAGAGCGATAAGAACCTCGACAATTCCCATGCCAAGGTCGTGATTTACGACCTGGTGGATTACGAGGGTCTGCAGGTAGGCAAGGAATACACCGTTACCGGTACCCTGCACTACCAGGCTGACGCCACTTTGGCCGGCGGAACTGTGGTTCACGCTGGAGACCCGATTGCCGACCAGTTCGTCACGGTCACGCCCGCGAAGTTCGTGGCTAAGACTCCGTCCTCGAAGGACAAGGATGCTGTGAAGGCCATCGTGAAGTTCGAGGTGGATAAGGCCGCTCTGGCGACCGCCCCGGTGGTTGTGTTCGAAGACCTCATGGATGGTGACGCCGTTGTTGCTACCCACCATGAAATCAACGATGACTCACAGGTCGTTTACAACCCGTCCTTGGCTACCGTCGCAACCGTGAATGGTGCCAAGCTGGTTCAACTCCAGAAGGATCAGAAGGACGTTACTGTTGACGACAAGGTGACTATCACGAACGCCGCTCCGGGTACCTACACCCTGAAGGGTAAGCTGATGGCTGAGGACGGCAAGACCGTCATCGCGACCAGCGATGTCCCGAACGTCGAAGTCACTAAGGGCACGACTGACAAGGATGTGACCTTCACGATTCCGGCTGACAAGGTCAAGGCCGGCGCGAAGTTCGTGGTCTTTGAGGAACTCGTGGACGCCAAGGGCGAAGTCGTCGCGGAGCACAAGGAGATGGCATCCTCTGAGCAGACCGTAAGGGTTGGCTCTCTGGAGACTACCGCTACCGATAAGGCTGACGGCGACCAAGTCGCGGACAACACCAAGGCAGTCACCATTGTTGACAAGGTTGACTACTCCGGTTTGGATCTGGATGCCAAGTACGCCGATGGCACGCCCAAGGCCTACCTGCTGTCCGGTCAGTTGATGGATAAGGAAACCAAGCAGCCTGTGCCTGGATTGGCTCCGGTGGAGCGAGTCATCGGCCCGGCAAACTCGGTTTACCGTGCGGATGGTCAGGCAGACCGTCCGGTCGAGAAGGTTATTACCTCCGGTACTGGCTTTGAGCTCCTGGAGTTCGAGGTTCCGGCGAACTTGATTCTGGGCAAGCCGGTCGTGGTCTTCGAGACCGTGTACCAAGAGGGCAAGGAATACCTGATCCACCACGACATCAACGACGACTCGCAGACTGTCTGGGCTCCGAAGCTCGCCACTAAGGCCAGCGCTGAGGGCGAACGTGGTCTGGTCATTGCCGACGCTAAGTCGACGGTCAAGGACACCGTGACCTTCACCGGTATGAAGGTTGACGAAACCTACGTGGTCGTTGGCGAACTGTGGAACAAGACTCAAAACAAGTCCACCGGTATCAAGGTGACCTCGAAATCCTTCAAGGCGACCGAAGCGACCTTTACCAAGGACGACTTCATGACCTTCGAGATTCCGGCCGGTACTGTGGCCGAGAACGACGAGCTGGTCGTGTTTGAGACCCTGTACCTCGGCGAGAAGGCAGACGGTCCGGCTGAGTCTACTCACCAAGACAAGGACGACCCGGCACAGACTGTTGGCTCCGGCGTAAAGCCCGACATTAAGACGGTGCTGAGCGTGGATGGTAACCGTGCGGCTGGTACGACTATTGACCCCATTCCGGTCGACTCGAAGCAGCTGGTTGATACGGTCAGCTACGTTGGTTTGACTTCGAGTGTCAAGTACACCTTGAATGCGACCCTGATGGAAATCGGACCGGACGGTAAGGTCAGCGACACCGGTATCACCGGCACCGCCACCTTCACCCCGACCGCGTCCAGTGGCACTCAGCAGGTTAGCTACAATGCCATCCCGGCGGGTACGCTGAAGCCCGGTTACAAGTACGTGGCTTACGAACAGCTGATTCGCACCGACAAGCCGAACGAACCTCCGCTGAAGCACGAGGATCCGAAGGATTCCGACCAGACGGTAGAGACCTCCTACAACCCGAGTATTGAAACCGACTTGGCTCAGGACGGCACCCAGGTCATCGCGACCGATGCGGCGCTGGATCTGCAGGATAAGGTGCAGATGAAGGGTCTCATCAAGGGTGAGAAGTATGTGCTGGTTTCCCGCCTGGTGTACAACGCCGGTCAGCCTAACGAAACAGTTTTGGCAGATGGCCTAGAGAGGTTCACCGCGGATAGCGTGGACATGACCAAGGACATCAAGTTCAACGTGACGGCTGATAAGCTGAAGGCTCCGATGGAAGCGGCCAAGGATGCTGGCACCGAGTTGAAGCTGGTGGCGTACGAATACCTGACGCGCGCCTCGCTTGTGACTGGCGACGACGCTACCATCAAGGCTAACGTTGCCACCATCACGTGGGATAAGACGCACGCAGAACCGAATGACGGTCGCCAGACCGTGACGGTTGTGGACGTGCCGCATATCGGCACCAAGCTGGAATACGAAGGCCAGAAGGTTGTTTGGGAAGGCGATAACGTCAAGCTGACGGACTACGTTGAGTTCTTCAACCTGCTGCCTGATACCGATTACACCCTCAGCGGTGAACTCAAGGGTATCGCGGCTGACGGTACGGTCAGTGACACCGGTGTGGTTGGTACGGGCACGTTCCACACCCCGAAGGCAACGAACGGCGCTACTCGCGTGAGCGGGACTATCGAGAACAAGACAGCCGCTACTGTCGAGTTCACAGTACCGTTGAGCGTCTTGAAGGCTAACGATAAGTTGGTGGCTTTCGAATCGCTGCAGCTGAAGGGCAAGCTCGTCGCGGATCACAAGGATCCGAAGGATGAGAACCAGATTGTGAAGGTCAAGCATCCTGGCGTGGGCACCCTTGCCAGTGTTGACGACAACAAGTCAAACCTGACGGTTTGGGAAGGCGTCAACAAGGAAGGCAAGAAGGCTCCCGAAACCTACACGATTCACGACGTAATCCGCATGGCGAACGTCGAGGAAGGCAAGACCTACGCTCTGGACGGTCAGGTTTACAGCAAGACCGCCTACGATGCGGGCAACACTGGTTCCTTGGCTACTAACGCGAAGACCGTAAAGGTCACCGCGAGCATGGCTGTGGATCCGAACGCTGAGGAAATCGCCAAGTACGGTAAGGATGTCAAGGTTTACCAAACGACCATGGACATCACCGTCAAGGCTGCGGACATTAAGTCCGATGGCGATAACCTGGTCGTGTTCGAGCAGCTGTGGGCGGAAGGCACGTATGAAAATGCTGACGGCGGCAAGGTGACACCGAAGGGTGACAACAAGCCGGTGGCTACGCACAACGACATTACTGCCGACTCTCAGTCCATCACCGTGAACCGGCCTGAGTTCGGGTCCTTGACCCTGACCAAGGCTGTCACCGGATGGGATGAGAACACCGCGAATGTCGAACGCACCAACGCGAAGTACGTGTTCACGGTTACCTGTACCGAAAAGGGTTCGACTGACACGATTACCCTGCACGAAGGTCAATCCGCGACCATCGACGGTATTCCCGTGGGTGACAAGTGCACCATCAGCGAGAATGTCCAGAATGCTGAAGAGCAAGCCGGACTGAAGGACACCGTGAAGTTCACCGAGGCCAACGGCGTCACCGTTGAGTCCACGAAGAACGGCGAGGGTACAGTGATCGTCGGCGGCACGCCGAACGGTAAAGACCGCGTTGCGAACGTGACAGTGACTGCTGAAAACGTGTTCACCAACGAAGTCACCATCGGTACGCACACCACTGGTAAGTTCGATAAGAAGGCCAGCAATGGCGACACGATTACCGACCTGGTGAAGTACCAGAACTTGCAGGGCGGCAAGTACCTGCTGCACACCTACTTCGTCGAATACGACAAGGCGGGCCAGGCTCAAAAGATTGACTACGTCCCCTCTGAGGTGCGCGAAGTCACTGTTGAGAACGGCTACGCTGTGGGTGGTCACAGCGGTACTTGGACTATCGATGTGAAGGTTCCGACCGAGCTGATTCAGGAACATAAGACGGTCGTCTTGTGGGAAGACCTGTATCGGATGCCGAAGGATAGGGATGCTTTCGAGACGCAGTTGTCCAAGTTGCCGACCGGCAAGACTGCTGCAGGCTTGATTGCCTTCCACCATGAAGAGAATCTCGCTTCGGGTAAGGGCACTCAGTGGCTCGAAGTTTCCACCCACTTCGGTGGATTCCAGGTCACCAAGGTAATCAAGACGGCTGCGGATCTGCCCGCTGACGTGGTGGCTAAGATTCCAACGACTTGGAGCTTTACCTACGAGGCTAAAGTGCCGAATGGTAAGACCGCCAAGCAAGGAACCGCTCTGAAGGGTAGCTTCAACCTGACGGTTGACCCGAAGGATCCGAGCAAGGCTGTCAGTCCGCGGTTCGACGGCTTCCCGACTGGTACTGAGATAACCATTACGGAAACCGACGCCAAGGCGCAGATTCCGACTCAGGCAAAGTGGAAGGTTACGTGGAAGTCTGAAGGCTGGACTGATGGTGCCGAAGGTACCACCAAGACCTTCACCATCACCCCGGCTGCCACTGTGAGCGTCACCGCTCTCAACGAGTTCAGCTTGGTTACGCCGACCTTGGCGACCGTGGCTCGCACCGCGGACGATGGCAAGATGCTCAAGCCGAGCGAGGACACGGCTGTGGTCGATACCGTCACCTACACCAACCTGGTGCAAGGACGCGACTACTGGCTCAAGACCGAACTGGTTTACGTCGATGACACGGCTGACCCGAACGACAACAAGCCGGTGCTGGGTGCCGATGGCAACCCGCTGGTGAAGTGGACGAAGGTCACGGCTGAAACCGACAACAGCGAGTGGGTCGTTGACAAGGACAAGCCGATGGTGGTTCCTGCCGACGCTAACCCGGATGCTGACGTGGTATTCTTCGAATCTCTCTACGAGATGACGAAGGACGGCGCAGAGCCCAAGGCCAACGACAAGCCGATTGTGGAACACCGCGACAACGCTGATCCGAAACAGATCATCACTCGTCGTCCGGCTCTGGACCTCCAGACCACGGCTGACCTGTCCGGCGGCAAGGCGATTACCGCTGGTGAGGGCGCGACCGTGAACGATACGGTGACCTACAACGGCTTGAAGGCTGGTGCTGACTACACCTTGGTTGGTACCTTGGTCAAGAAGTCCGACGGCTCCATCGTTGGTTCGCCTGTGACCGTGGCCGGCTTGAAGGCCGAGGCTGACGGCTCCGGCAGCTGGAAGATGTCGATTCCGCTGACCGCGAAGGACACGGCAGGCTTGGCTGATGGCGAGAAGCTGGTCGTCTTTGAGAAGGCCTACGCTGGTAACCTGCCCAAGGCTGGTACGGCTCCGACCGGCACCTACACCCCGGTTCTGGCTCACGAAGATCTCGAGGATGCTTCGCAGACCGTGAACGTGGTGAAGCCGACTGAACCGCCGCACACGCCTGGAACGCCTGGTACTCCGTACACGCCTGGAACGCCTCCAGTCGAGTCTAAGACCACGACTCCTCCGGCTCCTCCGGTGAAGTCCGAGACGACGAACCCGCCGAGTAACCCGCCGAGCATCCCGGTTGCCCCGGCAACCACCCTGCCTCCGATGCACCCGAAGGTTCCGCCAACATTGGCTCGGACCGGTGCGCAAGCAGCAATCTTTGGTGGCTTGTCCATCCTGATGATTGCGGCAGGTGCAGGGATTGGCCTGCTGGCGGCACGGCGCAAGCGCCAGTCTGACGCGCAGTAAGCGGCATAAGCCCTAGGCTACTGAAACGGCGAGGTCTCACGACCTCGCCGTTTCAGCTTATGCGCGCCTTTAAATCAGCACCATACCTGCTTGAGTGTTCCTAAAGGTGGAGAATAGCCGGGTAGCTGCCAATAATGGCAGCTACCCGGCTATTCTCCCCTTATAAGTCCGCTTCTGGGGAATTATTTAAAGAAACTGTAGATAGTCTCGTAGTTGAAATGGTAAAAAGCCCAGTTACTCACTAGCAGCACGGCAAAAACTCCGCCGTAAACCGCGAGGTCACGCAGCCGTGTGGTGGTATTGGTGACTCGGCGAACCACGGGAGTGGCCGAAGCGGCTGGGGAATCCGCCCCGTCAGGAACCCTTGCATCGGAAATTTCTGGCGCCTTCGAAGCATTCAGCGTGTCCGGTGCGTTCGAGGTAGCGGGGTCTGGATTCTGCAGTGGCTCGGGCGCGTTGGCCGCAAAGTGAGTGTCGTCCGAGCCCGTGCCCGGAACTGCTACGTAGGTCGCGTGACGCAGTACCCAGCCGGTGTAGGCTCCCAGCACCAGACCCACCGCTAAGCCCCCCAGATGGGCCACCCAGGCGACGTTAGGAACCATGAACCCAATGACAAAGTTCAGCCCGATTAAGGTCGCCATTTCCGTCCAGGGCAGGCGCAGCACCTTTTGAATCGCCAGGACCATACCAAAGAACCCAAAGACCGCCCCGGACGCGCCCACCGTGGGGGTAATCCAGGCGTTCGGGTCGACAAAAACGGTCAGGCATTGCGCCATGAGCGCCCCGAAAGCGCTGATGACAAACGCTAGAGCCAGTTTCACGTGGCCCACGACCGGTTCTAGCGCCCTGCCGACCACCAGCAAAGCCCAGGTGTTAAACGCCAGGTGGAACGGTGTCGGCACCGCGTGCAGGAACGCCGCGGTGATGAAACGCCACGGCTCAAACAGGCCCAGGAGCGGCAGGAAAGCGAAGTTCTGGATGACTCCGGGGATAAACAGTTCGGCAACCCAGACGATGATTAAGGCAATACAAAGCCCCCAAGTCACGTAAGGCTTAGGGGCTGTTGCGGTGTTTTTCATGACTTAACAGTACATTCAAAACCGCCGGAGTGTCGGGGTCAAACGGGTTTACTCCGTGATGTCGATGGACTCAATCATGACGTCCTCCAGGGGACGATCCGAGCGGTCCGTTTGGGTCGCGGCGATTTTGTCCACGACAGCGCGGGACGCATCGTCCAGGACGCGGCCAAAAATCGTGTGCTTGCCGTTGAGCCAAGTGGTCGGGGCGACCGTGATAAAGAACTGGGAACCGTTGGTGCCCTGGCCGCCGCGCGTGCCGGCGTTGGCCATCGCCAGCAGGTAAGGTTCGGTGAATCCCAAAGCCGGGTCGATTTCGTCGTCAAAGACGTAGCCCGGGCCGCCGGTGCCGGTGCCGATGGGATCCCCTCCTTGAATCATGAAACCAGAGATGACCCGGTGAAACACCGTGCCGTTGTAAAGCGGGTCCGTGGAGGTTTCCCCGGTAATCGGGTGAGTCCATTGACGCGCACCGGTCGCCAGGTCGGTAAAGTTCTTTACTGTGACCGGCGCGGATTGCGGATAAAGTTCCAGGCTGATGTCGCCTGCAGAAGTGTGAATTGTTGCTTGCATAGTTCTATCTTTTCATGCACGCGGCCCGGGCGCAAAGCAATTTTAGGCACCCTCAACGCTAGCGGCGAGGCCCCGCTGTGGGCCGGTCAGGAAAAATGAACAGGCCTATTTCCTGCAAAAATTCAAAATAAGAGGCAAAATAGTACCAACCGTGTCCATTCGGCTCGGTGTGAGTGAAAGAAGGATCCAATGCTGGATAACTTGTCGAAATGCATCGATATGGACTGCATGAAGCGAGCCGGGGAAGACATGGCACTGAATGCTGCCGAGGTTGCTGGGAAGGCTCGCGGAGCCGTCGGGGACTTCGGCACTAAGGTGAGAACAGACCTCCTGCCGCGGGCGCAAGCCGTAAACGAGGCAGTGTCGAAGGCAGTTGCCGGTGACGGCACTATTGCCGAAAAAGTTTCCAAAGCGAGTGAAGGAGTCAAGTCAGCTATGAACCCCAAAAAGAAGTGCCCGATTCGTCACCCCTGGTTGGCGACTATTCTGTTGACCGGAGCCGCCGCGGTGGCTGGGTTTATTTTGTACAGTCGCACCCGTCCTGTCGAGGATCCCTGGGCTGAGGAATCCTGGGAGGACATCGACGACGATGACTTGGTCGTTGTCGCCGACGACAAGTAAAAACAAACTTCAAAAAACCGACCGGCTGACGCTGCCGGTCGGTTTTTTAGCATTCCCCCCGGCTTTGCTTTCGCTGTTATTGTTGTTGCTCGGAAAACGAAGGGGCGGAGCCCAAGCACGAGACTAGGGGGTGTGCTTTTCGTTGCAAACGCAACGAAAAGTGAGGGGGGTTCGTGACCCCCCTAGGTCTCGCGCGGGTCTCCCCGAGTTGGCGAGCAATAAAAAATTAAGCAGAAAAAAGCCCTATTTCCACCACATCAACATGATGAAACCGACCATGATGACGCCGAATCCCACCGCGATGTTCCAGTTACCCAGCCCCAACAGGTTAATCCCCGCAGTTTGCGCCAGGATATAGTGCAACACAATCCACAGCAGACCCACGCCCATGATAATCAGGGCCGCCGGAGCGTACCAGCTGGGGGAGCGTTTCATATCCTCAGTCCACGAGGGACGCAACTCGCTGTCAGACTTAACTACTTTCGAGGCGCGCTTGCGCTTTTTGGATTCGGGCACAATGACTCCTTGTGACAAAAGATTGCTTAACAGGTTAATGATAACCGTAAGCCAAAACCTTTGGAAATTGGTAAAATTTGGACGTTGGTTTATTCGCGCGTCAAGGGGTTGGAATGAGTGAAGAGCGTCCCGTACCACAGCGGTTTCCCTCGCGCCGTCAGCGCCGCGAGTCTCAGGAACCGTCTGCCGCACCGCTGTCACCCGCGCCACTGTCGCCTGAGTCACTGTCGCCCGCTCCGGGCCAGCCTCCCGCGGTTCAGCCTCCCCAGCCGTCCGGGGTCCCTCCTTACGGGGCGCAGCCGTCCTCGCAGCCGTCTGTCCGACCGCCCCAGGTTTCTGTACAAGGGGTCACAAGGGCGGTTCCACCTGCAGGTTTCCAATCTCCGGCCGATACTTCGGGCGCGGCTCGACCCGCGTTGCCCCACCCTAACCGTCCGGTTCCTCCCGGCGTACCGGCGCGCAACGCGGCAAACCCGCCGGTTCCAGGCTTAGCGAATCCCCCGGTTCCAGGCCTAGCAAATCACCAGGTTCCCGGCGCGGCAAACCCGGCGGTCCCCACTTTTGCCCCCGCGCCTTCGCGCCCCCAGGCGGCCGCGACACGACCCGCAAACCCCGCGCTCACCCCTGGTGAACCCCCTGCAAAACCACAAACCCGGCTGCAAACCTCGACCCGCTCCCCGGAACAGGGCACCGCGACAACCGAGCCCGCCGAACCCACCGAGTCAGACGAAACAACCGCCCCGGCAAAACGCCGGCGCACCCCCGTATCGGTCCTGGTCATGAGCGGGATTGGACAAACCATGCTGACGGTCGGGGTCGTCCTGGGACTGTTCGTCGTGTGGCAGCTCTATGTGACGACCTGGCAGGTGCAGGGCGCTACGGCGGCCGCGGTGCAGTCTTTCCAAAGCTCCACCGCGAACGACGCGACCGCTACGACCGAAGTACAGCGCACCGACCCGCCTCCTGGCGTCACCATTCCCGCGGTGGGCCAAACTTTCGCCACCCTGCACGTGCCGCGTTGGGAATCGATGGTTATCCCCATCATGCAGGGCACGAACGAAGCCGTGCTGGACACGGGCTATGCCGGACACTACACGGACACGCAAGGGCCGGGAGAGCTCGGCAACTTCGCCTTGGCCGCCCACCGGCGCTCGTACGGAAACTCGTTCCGCCGCGTCCACGAGCTGCAGATCGGCGACCCGCTGGTGGTCGAAACCTCCCAAGCCTGGCTGGTTTACCAGGTCAGATCCACCGAGATAGTCCTGCCGTCGCAAGGAGACGTGATTTACCCGGTACCTCACGAAGCGAAAGACACCGTCCCGCATGAACGGCTGATGACCCTCACGACTTGCCACCCCGAATACGGCAACACCCAGCGATTCATCGTGTATTCCAAGTTTTCCTACTGGGTGCCGCGCACGCAAGGCCGGCCTTTCGCGCTCAAAGGGTTGGATGCAATGAAACAGGCCGGTCAGGGCACCGCTCCGGAGGGGCCGCAGGATGGAACTAACGCGCCGGCGAGCGACCCGAACGCGACTGCCAAGCCCGGCGATGCCAGCCCCGCGCCGGCTGAGGGCTTGGCCGGGTAGACAGAGAGGAAACCAGGATGTACAAATGGCTGTTTGCCGTGATGCCCGGCCCGAAGTGGCTGCGCTGCATCGAGATGGCGATTTTGGTGCTGGCGGTGGTGGCCGCGCTGTTCCAGTGGGGATTCCCCTGGGCGGTAGAGACTTTCAACCTCAACCCGAACACCGTGAACTAGGGCCTCAACCCGCCAACACAGCGGGGACCCTTGTGAAAAACGAAAGGAAAAAATGAGCAATAAAACCATTCTGGTGGCCGGGGGAGCCGGATATATCGGCACACACACGCTGATTTGCCTCTACGAGGCGGGATACCGTGCGGTCTGCGTCGATAACCTGTATAACTCCAGCGCGGAAGCCATGACGCGCGTCTCAGAAATCGTGGGCGAGACCATCCCGTTCTACCAGCAAGACGTGCGTGACCTTGACGCTTTGCAACGGATTTTTGCGGCTCACCAGATTGACGGGGTCATTAACTTTGCCGGGCTTAAGGCCGTGGGGGAATCGGTGGCCAAGCCGGTGGAATACTACGACAACAACCTCAACGCGACACTGTGCCTGGTGCGAGCCATGCGGGATCACGACTGTCACCTGATGATTTTTTCCTCCTCCGCCACCGTGTACGGGGCCGATGGGGTGTCTCCGCTGAAAGAGACCTTGCCGACCGGCACCGCTACGAACCCCTACGGCTGGTCCAAGCTGATGAACGAAATCATGCTGCGCGACGTGTGCCATGCCGACCCCGAGTTTTCCGCCGTGCTGCTGCGCTATTTTAACCCCATTGGGGCGCATCCCTCCGGCCGGATTGGCGAGGATCCCAAGGGCATCCCGAACAATGTCATGCCCTACATCACCCAGGTCGCCGTCGGTAAGCTCGAAAAACTGCACGTCTTTGGCGACGACTACGACACCCCGGACGGAACCGGGGTACGCGACTACATTCACGTCATGGACCTCGGGCGCGGGCACGTGGCCGCCATTGATTACGGGCTGAAACATCGGGGCGCGAAGGCGATAAACCTGGGTACCTCGCAGGGGTATTCAGTGCTGGAGTTGCTGCACGCGATGGAGCGAGCCTGCGGCAAACCCATTCCTTACGTTATCGACGGACGCCGGCCAGGAGACATCGACACGGTTTACGCCGACGCGAGTTTGGCGCGGGAACTGCTGGGCTGGGAGGCCCGCCTAGGTTTGGACGATATGTGCCGAGATTCGTGGAATTGGCAGTCGCAGAACCCGAACGGCTACGCCGGCTGAAGCGCTTTTGTGGGCGGCGACCCGCTGGCGTGGGTAGCGCGGAAGGCGTGGTGACTTGGGTGGCGTGGTGACTCCGTTGGCTCGGGGTGCCGCCAAGAGTGCCGCACAGGAGTGCCGTTCGCGCGTTTGCTTATCCGAGTGTCTGATGAGCGGGGTGCGCCCGCCCAGAGTTGGGGTGCTCTCGCCCGAAGTGCCGCCCAGGAGTGCGAGTCGGAGATTCGCCTGGAGCCAGGCACCGCGGTTGAACCTGGCGGTAAACCCCTGCGCTAATCGGTAGTGGCGATGGCGGCAAGGGTCGGGGTACGCACCGCCCGCAGCGCCGGACCGAGGCTGGCCAAAACGGTGGCGACCAGGGTCAATACCACCAAGATGAGCAAGTGCTCAGAGCTGACCACCATACTGCTGATACCACGAGCAGCCATGATGCGTTGCAGTCCAAACGTGGCGCCCAGGCCGGTGAGGATCCCCACCACCAGCGCAAAAATGGCGGTCAACAGGGCTTCGCCGACTATCATCGCGACCATTTTCGGCCCCGACAGCCCCAGCGCTTTCAACATACCGATTTCGCTCAAGCGTTCTCCAACCGACATAGCCAGCGTGTTCATAATCCCCACCAGCGCAATAATCAGCGACAGCGCCAACAGCCCGTAAATAATCGCCAAAATCATGTCAAAAGACTTATTGAGCTGAGTGTTCAAATCAGCTCGGGACGCCACGGTGACCGTACCCGGAGCAATGGCGGCGACCTGGGATTTTAGTGTGTCGCCGAGAGCTTTCAGGTCCGTGCGGTTTGTAAAAATCACGCCGGTGTTTGCAATCTGACCTGCCGGGTGCAGCGATTCCAAATCGCGAGGATGCACCACCAGGGTCGCGTCAACCAAGTTAGAGGCGCTGAATAAGCCGCCTACCTTTAGGGTTGCCTGTTCCGAAGTGGTTGACGTCAGGGGGGTTAAGGTCGCGGAATCACCGAGCTTCAACCCCAACTTGCGGGCGGTTTTGTCTTCAACCAGCAGTTTGCCCGGAGCGCTGACAGCGCGGCCCGCCACTGTTTTCAGGGTCACTCCGGGTTTGGTGTCGGGAAGGGCGGTGACGGTGACATTGTGGGAATCACCAGGTCTTCCGGTCGTTTTGTCGTTAGTTCGCAAGGTCAGGGGGGCTTGCGCGAAAGTCTGGACCGCCGTCACTCCCGGGGTGTTTTCCCAGCTGGAAACCAGTTCGTCCGGAATACTGTGTCCGGCTATGGCGAGACTGGGCTGAATCAGGAAACTGGCGGTCAGCTCCGCGCCGGCCGTCCTGGTAAAGGAGGCCTGCAGGGAGGTCACCAGCGAAGATCCGGCTGCGACCAGCATGACGCCAATCAACAGGGCTCCCGCCGTGGTGGCGGTGCGTTTGGGGTTGCGCCCAAGGTTACCGACAGCCAACTCACCCACCGGACGCCACAGATGTTTAGCGAGCCTTCCCAGCAGCGCCGCAAAAGCGCTGACCAGCAACGGCGCCGCCGCCAAAATGCCTACCACCACGAAAAACACGCCGCCACCGTAAAGGATGGACCGGCCCTTTTGCGTCGTGGTAAAGACGGAATTAACGGCACAGATGGCGGCCGATAGGCCGAGGGAAATAGTGATGATTACCACCAGCAGGCGCCACCCCCAGCGCAGGTCCCCACCGCTTAGCGCCGTGGACATAGCTTGGACGGGTGGGGTCGCCGCGGCACGCCGGGCCGGGCGTAGCACGGAAACCAGAACGACCGCCAAACCGGCTAAAACCGTGAGCGCCAGGGTCGAGCCGGAAACAATCCCGGAGGTCAAAAAGTTCATGCCCCGCAGGCGCAAAATCCGCATAATCAGCGCCACCAGTCCCCAGCCCAGCACAGCCCCGAGGAGGGAACCAATCAGGCCCGCCACGAAACCCTCACCCAGAATGATGGCAAAAATTTGGCGCGGCTTAGCCCCAACCGCCCGCATCATCGCGAGTTGACGTGTTTGACTGCGCACCGTGGCGGTGAACGTGTTAGAGACGATGAAAGTCGAGATGAACAGGGCGACACAAACAAAGACCAGCAAGATATTCGAGACGAACCCCAACACGGGAGCCATCAGGTCGGATTGTTCCGCGGCGTAGTCCGCAGCGCTTTTGACCTTCCAGCGTTTGTAATCGTTCGGGAAAGCCCCTTTCAGACCGGTTTTTAGGTTTTGTACCAGGCGGTTTGGCTCCACACCGGGTTTGGCGCTCACCGCGATTTCTGCGGTGAAACCTTCGGGGGTGGTGGCCATCTGACGCATGACTTCCCCGGGAAGCTGCAGCATTCCCGTTCCCAACAGCGGCACGCCGTAATCAAACAGGCCGCTGAGCCGGTAGGCGTACTTTTGACCACCGATGATGGCATAGATTCGATCCCCGGTGTGCAAGTCATTGGTTTGTGCAAACGATTTTTCAGCCGAAATTTCACCGATAGTCGATGACTTTTCACTGGCGGCACCGTCTGTAGTGGTTGACTCGGTTGTCGTGGTTGTCGCGGTGAGGGGCTGGGTGGGGGCCTTCGGGGCAGAGCCGGTCACATACTTGGCGTCCGGGCGTGCGCTTTGAATTGCGACCGTCGGATTGGACCCAATCGTTTCATTATCCTGATCCAGCAGGGTCGCCACCAGATAGAGCTGCGGTTCAGCCGATTTCACCCCGTCTATGGCTTTGATAGCGTCGAGTTCGTCCCAGGTGACCGGGCGGGGCACATTTTTCAGTCCGGAATCATCGCCGGAAATGCTGGGGGCACTGACAAAAGCATCCCCGTGGGTGCCGGAGTTAATCAGCGCCGTCATGGTGTCGGACAAAATCCGGTTGAAAGTCAGGGTCCCGGACAGAAAAGCCGTGCCCAGCGCCACCGCCAACAGCGTCATCAGGTACTTGCGCCAATGCGCCTTAAAATCCAGCCAGACGTATCTGCGCATCTTAGCTTCCAGAAACGTGCGGTGACGCGGGTACGTCCGTCGGAGGTGGCGGTAAGGATGGGGTGGTGGCGGTTGAGCTGCCGGGGAAGTTCCAATCCACCTTAAGCGGGCCCGCCCGGTGTGCCGCGTGGCGTAACCGCGGTGTCTGGTGCGGGACAGTGGTCTCAAGCGCGGGGCTCACGAGGGATTTCGGCGTGCGGCTGGCCCAGGGTGTGGCTTCGAGAGGGGGCACTTTCAGGGTGCTGGTCGCGGTCGGCTGTGGCTGTGCGGTGCGGGTGAAGGGGTTTGGTTCGGGTTGGGGTCGCACCACCAGTGCGTCACTGGTTAGTGCGTTCGGGTCAGACCGTGTGGAAGTGGGGAGGTTTTCCCGGTGCTGGCGCCGTTCCCGCCGGCTCACTGTCACCGGGGCAGGCCGGGTAACCGGGGCTAAATCGGGGAGGAACAGTGGTGTCGCGGGAGGCGGCGGGGGCATATCGGGCACCTGCACGGTCGGGGGTATTGCGGGTGTGGGCACGGTCGGGGGTGAGCTCGCCTCGTCGCCATCGCCAGAAATCTCGGTCATAGCGGCAAAAATTTCCGCCTCGGAAGGGTGCAACAGCTGGCCGATTATTTTGCCGTCGCGCAAGAACAGCACACGATCCGCCCAAGCCGCCGCCCCGGCCTCGTGCGTAACCATACAAATCGTGTGATTATCCCGATCAACCGTGTCTCGCAGCAGACGCAGGACCTGCAGGGTCGCGGTGGAGTCTAAGTTCCCGGTGGGCTCGTCAGCGAAAATAATTTGCGGATTATTCGCCAAAGCTCGCGCCACCGCCAAGCGTTGCTGCTGGCCACCAGACATTTCAGTCGGCCGGTGGCGCAGCCGCTCGGAAAGCCCCACTTGCGCGGCCAAGGCCTCGACCTGTTTCCGGTTTAGCCGCTTCCCGGCAATAATCGCTGGCAGTTCAATGTTTTGCCGGGCATCCATGACCGGAATCAGGTTGAAAGCCTGGAAAATGAAACCGATTTTATCCCGGCGAATCGCGGTAATCTCGCGCTGCTTCAGGCCGGCTATCTCAACGCCGCCAATCAAAATCGAGCCGGAAGTCACCGTGTCCAAACCCGCCAAACAGTGCATCAGGGTGGATTTACCGGAACCGGAAGGTCCCATAATGGCCGTGAACTCGCCGCGGGCCAAGTCAATGTCCACGTGATCCAACGCCCTGACCTGCGCATCTCCCTTCCCATAGATGCGCACCAAGTCGCGCGCCGAAACGATAGCGTCGTCTAGGGCGCTAACGGGGGAAAGTTTTTGCAACACGGAAGAATTTTATCTTGAAAACTCAGGCTGTACCGCCACGGAGACAGCGGCGCCAGTCAACCAAAACACCGGCGAAAAGCATGCCCCGCCGAATCATCGACGGGGCAGCGGCTTTTCTTTACAAAAGTGTCTGTTTAGAACAGGCCGGCGAGGAAGTTGAAAATCTTAGCCAACCATTCGACAACAGTCTGCAAGATAGGAAGAATGTTGCTCCACATAATTTATTCCTTTCGGATCGGTCAACAACGTTTGTTGATATTTTTGGTGCCACCTTGTGACAGTATTAAGATTAGCTGAACGTTTGCTCAAAATGCAAGAACATAGCACACGATATTTTCCGCAATTACGGATGAATCCCTGAATTTCGCGGAAAAAAGCCGAAAAAACCTGGGAAAATGCTGGGCGGCGCCCAGGGAAAACTCAGGAAACCGCGACGCCGAGCCCGACCGCAATGCCGACCCCACGCCTTGTGAAGACCTGAGGACCCCACCGAACAGCGGCCGGAACCGCCCCAGCCTTTTGAACGCCTGGTGACCTCAGTCCTGGGGACCGAACTTGGCGATCGTCACCAGGCGCAAAATCCGCCAGTTAAAGCTCGTAAAGGAAAACAGCTGGAGGAACGGGTTTTGGCGGTGACGCAAAGTCGCCGGGGAGGGGTTCGGGGCCGCCGCAATCCGTTCGGCGGTGGCCGGGCTGAGCTCCTCAATCGTGGGAGACGCGCTAAAGTCAGTCATTATGAAAATCCTCTCTACGTGGGTTGGGGGTTACTCGGGGATAATCCACCAAAACGGCTTCCACTTCGCTTTATAGATAAAGCCCACGTGGAGCAGGAACTTGGTCCAATGCCCGAACAGGCCGATGCGTCCGAAACTCAGTTTAGGGTGGCGCCCAGCATTATCCGGGTACTTGTCGTAGTTGGGCACGATGGGGAACATCACCATCGCGGCCGCGGAGCCTTTCTTAAAGCCGGTGCCGGTTGAGGCTACGCAAGCCGCCCCCAACACCGCCATCGAGGCTTCGTGCAGTTTCGCCTCGGGGCCTTGGTTAATGAGGTCAACTATGCTCATGGCGACTTCCTTGCCGATGGAGCCCGAAGGCATCCCGGTACGTGGCGGTGCCGGGGTGATGTTGGTGCCGTTGGGAGTCTGGTGCGGTTTCGAAATCCCGTGCGGGGGCGCAAAAGCAATCCCGGCGGCAAAAATGTTTTTATACAGCGGGGACTGGTAAGTCTTGGGCCAATCCTCGTGGGACCACTGCGCGGAGCTCTTCTTCGAATAGTCCGCGTCCACCTTCATGAATCCAGCCGGGTTGAACATTTCGGGAATCAACGTCCCGTCAGGTTTCTTGGCCTCCAGCGCGACCCCGGTAAACGGCGGGAGCAGCATGGCGAAATCAAAGGACAACTCGTGCATATTGCCGTCATAATCCTCGTAAGTCAGAGCGTGTGGGCGCACTTCGCGAACCCCCGCGCCGGTGATGGCTTTCACCCCGCGTTCCCGAAACAGCGATTCCGTCCACAACTGGGAGTCGGTAGAGTAGCCGTTGTCCTTAAACCGCATGCCGGCCATCCCAAAGTCGCCGAGCTTTTCCTCGTTGGTGAGGTAAACGACCTCGGTCTGGTCCCGAACCCCCGCTTGACGCAGGTCATATTCAGTGTTGAAACAGTACTCAAAAGCGGCGCCTTGGCAGGTACACCCGCCGTTGCCGGTCCCAATCACGAACCGCTTGGGCGTCCCGGTCTCTTTAATCTCTTGGACGATTTTTTGAAACTCGATCCCGGCCTGTTCGGCGTGGTCAGGAGTGCAAACCGAATACGTGTTGCCACAATCCGGGCCCAAACCCGGAGTGGCGGCAAAGTTCAGCTTCGGGCCGGTCGCGTTGATGAGGTAGTCATAATGCACCAAAGCCCGCCTACCTTTATTTTTGCCTCCCGTAAACTCCATCTCGACCTGGGGCTGCGCATCATCGCCGCGACCCTCGGGATAGATAACTTTCGCGGCCGCCTGATGAAAAATGACCCCCTTGCGCCTATAGAGAGGAGCGAGGGGGAACACCACTTCCTTCTTCTGCATCTTTCCGGTACCTACCCAAATGTTGGAGGGAACCCAGTTCCAGTTGGCACGCGGGGAAATGACCACGACCTCGTGATTGCGCCGCGACAACTTGCGACGCAGGTGCATGGCGGCGGTATGACCGGAAATACCCGCACCCAAGACGACAACTCTTGCCATAGTAACAACTTCCTTAATCTGTTGCGGTCCCTCAGCAGTGTCGCAGAAAATCGTTGGGCGGGCGGTAAGTCCGCGCCGGAACGGGACGTCCGGCACTGCGCGACCAAGGCTTATTATAGCTTGAAAATCAGTGTGGATTTACCGGCTTCGCCCCCGCTTGTGGTTTAGACTTGAAATCTAGAGAATCCCAAGGGCAAACCGGGGAAAACCGTGAGCAGCTGATGAGGAGCGAACCATGAGTGTGGCGAGTGAAAACGCTTTGGGCCTGTCCAGCGGTGAGGGCGGCACGAAAGTCTTTACCATCGGACCGACCTGGCGGGCTGTGGGCTTTGAGATGACCACCGAGCAACGAGCCGACGAAATCTTGGCCCAGGCGGCTGACCAATGCACCCCGGTGGTGGGGGACATGGAAAACGGCACTTTCCAGTACGTGGATCGTTCCGGCGCGGTCGCCGTGTTTGATGTCGTTGCGGAAAAGATTACGGATATTCACCAGGATTTCAACGCCAGCGCCGCGGTTGACGCCCGCTGGATGGAGATGGCAGACCGTTTTGCTTTGGTTGACATAGTTGATGCACAAGGGGGGACGGAGCGTTCCGTAGGTAAGGCTTGCGTGGCGATGCGAGCCGGGCTGGGGCACGAGCCCGGACGTGCCGACGCCGGTAAACTGGGGATTTCCGCCCTAGCGCAGCGGGTCGAACTGTACGAAAACGTGGCAAGTTACGCGGCGAGCCAGACCGCCAAAATTTTCGGCGCGGCTCTGGACGGCCCGCAGCGCGCCCCGGAAGAAACCCTGCCGACCTTCATCTCGACCGGAGCTGTTTCCGTTTTGCAAAAGCAGGGCGCACACGCCGGAGGCGTGCTGGCTGCGAAAGTTACCGCCGCCGAGATGCATTCCAACACCCTGACGGGACAAAACTTCTGGGTGTTGGAGGTTGCGGCGGGATTCCCCCTCAGCGTGTGCGTGGCTGAAGGCGACATTGCGGGACGTCCCCGCCCCGGAATGATTGTGGCTGGAGAATTCCTAATTCTGGCGGCCGCCAAGTAGAATAGTCTCGTTCCCCGCGTGACGGCATAGTCTGAACCTCCCCAGGGTCGGAAGACAGCAAGGATAAGGGCTCCCTGTCGGGTGCGCGGGGAACGTTTATTTTCCCGGCACCGGGCCGGAGCTCTGGCTCCGTCAGTGTTCACCCTTCGAAACAAATCCTCCTCGCAAATAGGCATTTGACCTCGTGTTTTGAGGTTCGTCTGATATTGCTTACTTTTCTTTAACCTGTAGCTGTCAATAAATTTTCGAAGGCTTGCTACGTTTTGCCCTGTTGCAGGTGTGCCGGAAACGGTGACGAAGTTCGGTAAGGGTGAGGTCGAGACGATGCTGCAGGTGTTGGAGACTTGGGGGAACGAAAATCCTTCCCTGGGGGTGCGACACACTGATAGCCTGGTGGAACTGTTCGACAACCTCGAAACATTATCGCAAAACCCGCAACCTTGCAGCGTTTTTGTTCCTGATGTCAAAGCTGCCCGGCAAGCCGCCTGGGTGCGTACCGTCCTGCAGGTACCTTTTGAGATTGTGGTCCTCACCGGCCCCACCACGCGCCGCGCCCTGACCATGTACCTGATTAACTCACTTGTGGAGCTGCGTTTTCACGGTTTAGGGCAAGCAATAGTTGACGTAATTGACCCATTTATCGAGACTCGTTTCCTCCTGAGTTCGGTTTTTTCCCTGAACCAGCCTCGACCCTCACTGTCGCAGATGCTGCAATCCCTCGCGAAAAGCAGCGTTTTCGAGGCAGACGTGAATGCGGGGAGCGTGGAAAAAATTACTGCCGCCAAGTGGAGCGCCCACCCCGACGGAATCAGCATAGAAGCGCGAACCTGGAACCCGGAAGATAACGTTCCCTTAGAAATGTTCCCCGCACACACCCACTTCACCTTACAAGCCGTACCGAAGGATTCCGCCTGGGGTCAACGCCAAGGCAAACACTGGGTGGAGGCGAGCTGGACCAACGAATCGGTTGACGCCATCCGCAAGGCCCTCAAAAACAACATCAAACCCCGACAATGCCAGCGTTGCGAACAATACGTGGTGGGCAACATCTGTGCAAACTGCGGATTTGCCGGTGAATCCAGCCCTGAACCCGATGAGACGAAGCAAAGCTTGGAGGCTTTATGAATTCCAGACAAAGACGCGGTGTCATCCTGCTGTTGGCCACCATTGTGGCGGCCATCGCGCTTTTCGTGTCCATCTTTCTGTATGTCAAAGAAATTGATTCCCGAGTGGGGCCGGAAGTGGACGTGGTGGTGCTGGCGAAAGACATCAAAGAACTGGCGCCCATCACCCCGGGGGATGTGAAAATCGAAAAACGCCCGAAGAAATGGATTTCTGCCAGTACCCTGCTGAGTAAAAGCCAAGTACAGGGCATGGTTGCCTCCGGAGACTACGCGAAAGGAACCACCCTGCAGGAGGGCATGGTCATCAAAGCCCCCACGGTAGAACCGGATTACCGCGAAATCGCCATGATGGTGGATGCGGAAACCGGTGTGGCCGGCAAGATTCGCTCCGGAGACCGGGTGGACATCATCGCCACCACTCAAGAACAGAACGGGGTGAACCGCCAATCCAAAGTTTGGGTCGAAAACGCGCTGGTAGTTGAGGTGGGAGTACCCACCACGGTAAAGAAAGAAGACGAGCAAGGCTTCGCGAAAAACGATAAAGTCCCGGTGACGTTCGCTCTTCCCGTGGACCAGTCGTTGGCTCTGGCTTATGCGGAAAGTTTCGGTGAAGAAGTCCGGTTAGCGTTGCGCGGCCGCGGCGACCAAGGCCAATCCAATCCGCTGCAGTTCCCTAACGCTGCTGGAAAACCCTCTGGGGGACCTGCTCCAGCGCAGTCAGGAGAAGGAAAATGAGCGACGCTCACATTATCAGCTCAAATTTAGAGGAAATTACCCAGATTCAGGCCACTTTGGTGGAAACCGGATTGTTTGAAGAGGTGAGCTACAGCACGACTCTGGGCGACTATCGCCGATTACGTAAACGCGACTCCAGCGTAAAGGTCGTACTTGTTTCCACCCGATTGGAGGGCTTCACCTGGATTGAAGGCGTAAAGGAAGTTCACCACGAGGACGCGCTTTCCCCGGTGGTGTTGATTACTGACGACCAAGAATCCATCACGGTAAACGATGCAATGACCGCGGGGTTGTCGGAAGTCGTCTCGGCCAACCCCAGCCTGGAAGAATACGTAGCCAAACTGGAGCGGGTCATCAGTCGGCTCAACACCCTCAATCGGCGCCTGGAACCCACCGAAATGAAAACCGAGACGGCAGGACATTTGGAAGTGTTCTTTGGAGCCAAAGGCGGGGTGGGAACCAGTTTGCACGCCACGTTGTTCGCTCGGTTTTGGGCCGCCCACGTGCGCACTTGCCTGGTGGATTTGGACCTGTACAAGGGCGATTTGGCGGCCTACTGCGCGGCTCTGCCCCGGCGCAGCATCGTTGATTTGGCGGAAATTTCGGAAGAATTGTCCGGACGGAGCATTGCCGAAGTGGTGCACAAACTGGAATGTGGCATTGACCTGATTGCCGCTCCCAAGGATGTCGAACAAGTCGAAAACATTGACGAACGTGACTTGCAGCTGATTCTCTCTGCGCTGCGTTTCAACTATGACCTGGTGGTGGTGGATTGCGGCTCGCGGTTGTGGGATTTGGTCGCGGTAGCTATCGAAACCGCTGATGAAGTCACCCTCGTGACCAGCCCGGAGCTGGCGGCGGTGCGGAATGTGCGCAATACACTCAACGATTTTGAGCGTCTGGAGTTGAGTTTGGGGTCGGCGGCTCCCCGGCTGCTGTTCAACCGGGCTACTAAGAAGGCGGAAATCCAGCCCGAACTGGGCAGCAAAATGACTGGCCTGAATACGGTTTCTGTCACCAACGAGTCGGGCAACATTGAGACTTACCTCAACACCTCGAACCTGTTGGAAGCCAAAACCAGCGGATGGGACTCTATCTATCGCGGAATGTGGGAATCCCAACGAATTCTCACCGAGCTGAGCTCCCGGAGGGAACGACGCAAGCAAACGAGGCTCGCGAAGAATCCTCAGGAAGTCAAGGAAGATGGGGCGAATAAAAGCCACGGGAGGCGGGCTTTAAAGAAATTTGGCACGAAAGAAAAAGAGAAAAAACAATGATTAAGGGGGAGATTGTGGAAAGAAAACTCGTGAAAGAAAGCGGTCAAGCGACCGTGGAAGGCACGATGGCCATCGTGGTCCTGTTGGGACTGCTGGTGGTGTGTGCACAAATGTTGCTCTGGGGAGTTTCCCACTACATTGCTTATACCGCTGCGGAAGAAGGCGCCCGGTTGCATGCCCGCGGCGCCAGCGTGGCCCAGGTCAACGCAAAGATTGACCAGTGGGTGCCGAGCTTTTGGGACGCTGCTCCGCGAGCCTCGTGGGGTTCGGACACGGTGACGGTGTCTCTGCGGACCCCGGGCCCGGCTGCGAACTTGTTGGATGACGTGAGCTACACGGCCCAGGTTGTAGGGGAGGACACGCTATGAAAGCCCTGATGCAGTGGATGAAAAACGAACGAGGCTCCAACTCGGTGGAGCTGGTGGGCATTTCGATTGTGGTGATTTTCTTTACGGCACTGTTGGCGGAAGGCCTCTACATCGGTTCCGCAGTGGGTGCCACGCAGCAGGCCGCTCGTGATGCTGCCCGGGCGCAGATGCTCGGCCAGTCTGCCAGCATGGCAGCCCAAGAATCCACACCGGATTGGTTGCGTATCGTGAACCTATCTACCGGGGGTTCCGTGCCGGGATGTCTGGGCACCTGCGCGGAAGTCACGACATCGGTGCCGGTGGGGTTACCGAGCCTGACTTTTGCCCACACCCAAATCACCCAGCGAGCTATTTTCCCGAAAGAACCCCGGTAACTATGCCCCTGACAACTCGTGTTTTCAGTGATGAGAAGCGTCTCGATCGTGACGCTCAGCTCGCGGAGCATTTTCGCCAGCGACTGCTGGAAGAAATCGATTTGGAGACGATTTTTAAGCTGGATAACTCCAAGCGTCGAGCCCGCCTTGAGAAAGTCCTGCTGCGTTTGATAACGGCTGAAGGTCCGGTTATTTCCAGCCGGGAACGTGCCAGCCTGATTCGGCGCATCATCGATGAAGCGGTGGGTTTGGGGGTATTGGAACCCCTGCTGGCTGATGGAAGCATTACCGAAATCATGGTCAACGGAATCAACGACGTGTTTGTTGAACGCCGAGGACGTCTGGAACGTGCCCCTTCTGTGTTCCGCAACGAAGACCAGTTATACCAGGTCATCGACCGGATTGTGTCTTCGGTAAACCGTCGTATCGACGAATCTTCCCCAATGGTCGACGCCCGGTTGGAAGGTGGGGAACGTGTCAACATCATCATTCCCCCCTTGGCTTTGGACGGACCTACGGTGACTATCCGGCGTTTCCCCCGGCCCTTCCGACTGCCGGACTTAGTGACGAAAAAATCCATCAATAAGCCCATCATGGAACTGTTGAAAGTACTGGTCGAAGCCCGCCTGTCCGTGCTGGTGTCCGGCGGTACCGGCACGGGAAAAACCACCTTCCTCAACGCCTTGTCCGGGGCTATCCCCGAAACTGAACGCATCATCACCATTGAGGACGATGCGGAACTATCCCTCCAGCAGGCCCACGTGGTGCGGCTGGAGTCCCGCCCCGCCAACATCGAGGGGGAAGGTGAGGTCACCATTCGTGACCTGGTGAAAAACGCCCTGCGGATGCGCCCCGACCGAATTGTCGTAGGTGAGGTTCGTGGTGCCGAGGCGATGGATATGCTCCAGGCGATGAACACGGGCCACGAAGGCTCCCTGACCACCGTCCACGCCAACAGTGCGGAGGATGCGTTGGTGCGTCTGGAAACTTTGGCCTCGATGAGCGAGCTGGAGTTGCCGGTTGACACCCTGCGTGACCAAATTAATACGGCTCTGAACATCATCGTGCAGTTGACGCGCTCGGTTCAGGGCTACCGTCACGTCGCCGAGATTTCCGCTCTGTTGTCAAAACACCGGGAAAACTATCAGGTTTCAACCATCGCCAAATACGTCTATGACGCCGATCCGGTGGGTGATGAACCGGGTCACTTTGAATATTTCCCCCTCCCGGAAAGCTACGTGGAGGCCATCCGTGTCAAGGGCCTCAGCGTCCCCACAGAGTTCTTGCAGAGGAAAAAGTGATGTCGAGTTCTTCGCTAGTTGAGCTGTTCGCGCTGTGTTTTTGCATCCTCTTGACACTAACACTGACCTACTGGCGCAACTACCGTCTGCGCAACGCGGAACTCACCGACCTGCTGAATGCCGACAAGGGGGGAACCCGCAACGGCCTATGGACTCGACTGGAAAAAGGTTTTGCGGCGTCTCGCCCGGGAACGCGACTGGGGGTTTACCTTCGCGCCACCAACATCAGCCTTTCTGCGCTCAGTGTCGTCCTCGCCCTGGTAGCAGTCACATTACTGGCATCTTACCTGGCGTTTCGTCTGGCCGGAATGGTGGCCGGGGCGGTGGTTCTGTTCCTGATTCCTTTCGGGTTCAAGTCATGGCTGTCCAATCAGCACGAGAAACGCCTGGCTCGCCTCATCGGCCAGCTTCCGCAGGTGGCACGGATCCTCGCGAATGCGACGTCTTCGGGGTTGTCCATTCAGCGGGGGATGCAGATGGTTTCCACCGAAATGTCCAAGCCGGCTTCCGAGGAGTTTGCCCAAGCCGTGCATTCTTTAGAAATGGGCGTGACCCTGCAGCAAGCCTTGACGGAACTGCGCGACCGCAACCCCTCTCGGGAGGTGTCGGTTCTGATTCAAACCGTGGTGATTCAATCGAGAGTCGGGGGCAAGCTGGTTTCCGCCCTGACCGATATTGCTGCCACATTGGAGGACCGCAAAGAGTTGGCGCGAGAAGCCCTGACCGCGACTTCCGGGGCCAGGTTCTCCGGCTACATGGTCGCTGCTATCGGTATCCTGGCACCCATCGCCATCGCCTCAGCCTCCGGTTCTTCCATTGATGAGTTGCTGCATACGGATACGGGACGTATCGCGGCGGCGGTCGGAGGAACCATGATTGCCGCCGGAATCTGGCTGATGTCCAAGTTAGCGAAGGTGAAAGTTTGATGCTCACATTCTTTCCCATCCTCGCCCCAGTCCTGGCCTCGATGCTGTTCTTGCTGGCCGCATGGTCTTTGCGTATCATCACCGTCACCAAGGTCGATCAGTCGGTGGAGGCCGCTCCTACAGCTCAAAAGAAAGCGTTTCGTGCTTTTGAAGCGGTCATCGACCGGATTGGGAAAGTCGCACAAGGGGGGTTGGGGTTCCTGTATCCTCCGTCGCGCCGTCGCCTGTTGATTCGTACTCTCGATGCGGCCGGGCATCCTGAAGGCTTGACTCCCTCGCTGTTTATTCAGCGCCACTCCGGTTTCATCGTGGTCGCTGTGCTGGTCGCCGTGCCTTTCTTGATCCAAGGTAACGTTTTGATGGCGGCCATTTTTGGGATTGGTTTGGCGGAGTGGATGTGGATTTGGATTTTGCTCTCGGCAAAGGACCGGCGTGCCGAAGTTGAATCCAGTTTGCCGGATTTCCTAGATGTGCTGGGGGTAACGGTGTCTTCGGGGATGTCTTTCCGTAAATCCATCCAGACCGTCACTCAGTTCTATGACGGGCCGCTGGCCGAAGAACTCTCCACCGTTCTCTATGAAATGGGGGTGGGAATCCCGCGGCGGCAAGCCTTCAGTTCCATGCGGGAGCGGGTTCCTTCCGACTCGATGGATTCCTTCGTGACCGCAATCCTGCAAGCTGAGGAACTGGGAGTACAGCTGTCGGATGCCTTGACATCCATCGCGGTAGAGGTTCGTCGTGATCATGCGGCGCAGGTACGGCGTCAAGCCGGGCGGGCTACCGCAAAAGTGTCATTAATTGCTACCGTCCTGGTGGTTCCTGGTGCGGTCGTGCTGATGTTTGCCTCCCTGTTCCTGCCGATTTTGCAAAGCGGTGCTTTCAATGCCTTCTTGGGTTAGCACCAACGGCAACCTGCAGGAGCAGCTGCGCAATCTTATGCTGCGCGGTCCCATCTTGATTGCATTGGATGTGCGAGTGGTGCTGCTAGGGATTTGTCTGGTGGCGAACCCGGAGCCGAAACCGCTACAGGTGTGGGCGGCTTTCCTGGCTTTGGCCGGGCTAAATTTTGTGCTGTTGTGGCGCAGCCGACGCAATCGGCTGATGGTTCAGTCTTTGCGCCGTTGGCAGGTTTGCGACGCGATTTTGACCCTGATGGGTTTGAGTATTATCCAAGGAAACGATGGTTGGAGCGCCTACCTGGTCATTTACGCCGCAGTGTCCGCCAGTTTGTATATGTTGATCTCGGATGGTTTGCTGCCTTTTCTCATGGGACCGGCGTTCATCGTAGTGATTTTCCTGGTCACTAACCAGTTGGGGGCGACCGTGTCCCTAGAAGTCCTGGTGCAGTATGCCCTGATATTGTTCGGGCAAGTGCTGGGGATGGTGATTCGCCACAACTTCGCGACCTTGTCGGCCGCCATGGAACGCTCCGCCCATGAACGTGAAGTCAACCTAATCCAATCTGAACGTCTGGAAATGTCTCGTGAACTGCACGACTCTTTGGCCAAAACCGTTCACGGCACCGAGATGATTGCGGCGGCGACCCTGCAAACTTTACGTGCCGAAAACTCGGCGGCTTTGCCGCAAATGGAGGCAATTCGCGATGCCTGCCGGCAGTCCTCACGGGAAGCCAGGGAGGTGCTCACCGGTCTGCGCACCCTCTCGCAGCAGGATTTTCGGGAAACTTTGGTTCTGGCTGTCGAGCAGTTTCGGGCTGATAATGCCATCTCGGTGGAAACCGCGATTCCGCTGAAACTCCCTCCCATCAACCCTGATGCCCAGTGGGCGGTCGTGAAAGTTCTGCAGGAACTGCTGGAGAACGTGCGCAGACACTCCCACGCGACCGAAGTCAGAGTCGAAGTCGTTAAGAACCAGGACTCCTTGTTCCTGACCATTATCGACAACGGTATCGGGCTGCCCACCGACAAGCTAGCCAACCTCGCCTTGCGTGGTCACTTCGGTCTGGTGGGGATGCAAGAACGAGTCCGCGCCTTGGGAGGGTCGGTCAACATCATGTCCCACAGTGGGGGCGGCACAAAAATCACTTTGGCAATTCCACTTGACGAGTAATTGAGGAGGATTTCATGAAAGTACTAGTAGCTGATGATGCCCCCATTATGCGGTTTGGCATTATCTCGATTTTGCGTCAATACTGCCAGCAGATAGAGATTTTGGAAGCTGGAGACGGTGAACAAGCTCTCGAAATTTTGCGCGGTGAGAATCTGGATTTGGCACTGTTGGATGTGCGGATGCCGAAACTATCAGGGCTTGGGGTTTTAGAACAAAATGACACCGAAGTGCCCATCATCATGGTGACCCATTCCGAAGAACCCGCCATTATCCAAGCTGCCATGCGCGGGGGAGCTTCAGGTTACCTCGTGCTGGGCGATATCACTCCTGAAGAAATCGGGGGGGTTATTAAAACCTGCCTGAACGGGGGCATGGTGATGAGCAAAACTGCTGGACGCGGGCTAAAAGCAGCGGCGAGCGAACACTTCGATATCCGCGATGAAGTCAGCCAACGGGAAGCCGAGATTTTGGATTTTGTGGTCCAAGGAATGTCCAACAAAGAAATCGCTAAGGAACTGTTCCTTTCCGAACGCACGGTAAAGAACTACTTGAACGCCTCGTACAAAAAAATCGGGGTCAATGATCGTAATCAAGCCGCCATAGTGTGGCGTGACCGGGCTTTTTCTGTGGACTTGGCGTGTTTGGAAGTTGGGGCGCTTTAGGGGCGAATGCCCCAAGAAGGTGGGGCGGGTTCGTAGCCAGAATAAAAGTGCAAACGAAGTTGACGACCGTTGACTCGCTAGTACCAAAAGGAGAAACAAAATGTCTATTCAATCCAAGATTGATAACGCTTTGATTGCGGCTCAGGTTAAGTTGACCAAGCTGACCGAAACCGAAGAAGGCCAGAACTCTATCGAATACGCCGGCATGATTGCTGTGGCCGGTATCATCATCGCCGCGATTGTGGCTGCGGCATCCGGCTGGGGCAGTGAACTCGTTGCCAAGATTAGCGCTGCTATTGCCAAGATTGGCGGCTAATCGAGCCTGTGTTGCGGTTGTGCCCCGTGCCCGTATCACTGGGCGCGGGGCACAACTTTTGTTGGTAAAAATTTTTTCGATGGGGTGGGAACGTGTTGATCAAATGGTTGAGGTATCTGAAAAGTTCTGAACGTGGTCAGGCCAGTTTGGAATACGCGGGCATGATTGCGGCCGCGGGCATTCTGATTGCGGTCATCATTGGGGCCGCACAAGGGTGGGGCGACACCTTGGTGTGCAAAATTTCCGGCGCAATCAGCGGCGGCAACGCCGGATGTTCCGCTAGCGTTTCGGCTAATTCCGCAATCCCAGACAAAGTCCTGGCTGCTGAAAATTCGATGAATTCGGTAAACAAAATCGGCGGCTCCTTTCCTATACAAATTTTTAACGTGGGGGGTGACTACCAGGGAAAACAAAAGATGCAGCTGAAACAATACTCCGATGGTAGTTACGAACTGGTAGTTGAGAATAGTGATGGGCTCTCATTGAACGGCTCTGTCGGGAAAGATCTGGACACTAAGGGTTATGGCGTAACGGCGGAACTTAGTGCGAATGCTGAACTGGGCGGATCCAAGGGCGAAACGCAGGTTTACCGCTGCCAAGCCGGTCAAAGCGGCTGTATTGAAGCGCTTAAGAAAATTGCTGATGAAGCGCAACGCACCCACGAAGCCAAAGGATTAGAACATCTCACCGACAAGAATGGTAATCAGCTCACTGTCGCTGAGGACTGGAAGTATTGGCAAGTTGACGCATCTGCCAGCGGCAAAGCAAAGTTTGGAAATAAAATAGGGGATAATTCCACGGCTACCTCGGTTGACGCCAGCGCAGCCGTTTCCCTGAGTGGAAACGCGCAATGGGCTGAGGACTCGGTCACTGGCAACAAGAAACACACCGTGAGCGGTACTTTTGACGCCAAGGCTGCGGCGTCTCTGGGCACCAAGTCCAAGGCAAAGTGGGGCACGGAAAATGGTACCGAAAATACTTTTGACCTTAAGTCTCCCTCTCTTTATGCCGGTGCTGGATATAAAGGAGCTTTCCAAATCGTCACCGAACGTGACGCAAAGGGAGAACCTCTCGGCATCAAACTCATCACTACTAGAGACATGAATGCCAATGCTGGTATCTCAATGACTGCCGGCACTGTTAAGTCCAAGCGGTCAGGGGCAACGGATCCCAGCAGGTCTAAATTTGGCCCGAATCTAAGTGGTAAGCACGACTTCGTCTCTTCTGCCGCGACGACCACCACAACGTTGAAACTCAAAGACATCAAAGATCCAGCGTTACGTGCCAAAGTGAAGGCGCAGATCAACAGTGATACCCTCAGTTCCAACCCGGTGCACGCGGCTCAAATTATCGCCAACGGGGGCATATATGAATCAGATCCGGGAGCGGATAACCCGGTCGCGAAAGCCCTATATCAGCATGGGGTGTCCACCACTCAGACTTTCGCTACAGATAAAAATTCAGGTGAATCCGGTATGGACTTAATCCTGGTACACAGCAACAACGAGTGGTCCACTGATAACCGTAAAACTCTCTCCACCCACTACCTGTCAGAGCCGGATTCGGCGGGAAAGAGGCATGTAGAAACTTACAATCCTAAACCGTAGGATAAGTAGTGGTGTTTTGTTCGTGTTGATAGAAAGGGTTGTAAATGAAACACAAAGCGATTTGGGCCATGTTTGCGGTCTGTGCAGTTTCTCTAACTGGTTGCGCCGGAGGCGGCGAGGCAGCGCCGAAAGTACCCGACGGCTGGGTGACTGACACAGTTGCTGGCAAAGTTGAGTTTGCCTATCCAAAGGATTATGACAATACGGATGGTGAATTCTTTAACTGGAGCAATATCCACGCTTCAAAAAACTTGTATAACTACGTGGTCGGTAATCAGGACGCTACCGTAACTGAAATTCCACAGGCAGAAGGTACCTTCGTTTCCCAAGCGACCGGGTTTGAGTACAACCTACAGCCAGGTCGGGTGGAAAACATCAAAATGCAGGGACATGACGTGCGCACCTTGGACTTCACGATTAGTGATCAAAACTTAGCGAGCCGTGCCTGGTTTATCAAGATTGACGACAATACGGTGGTTTCCATTGCTGCCATGTTCGAAAAACAGAACCAGGCAAATCTGGATAAAGTCGCTGAATCTATCAAGATTCTTTAGATAGGAAAGTCCATGAATTGGATATTGAAACGACTGAAAAGCGAGGACGGTGCGGTTTCCTTGTTGGGGACAGTGGCTATTCTGGGGGCGTTGGCGGCTTTCTCAATCGTCTTCCTGATGTTGGGGTCGGCTACAACTGACCAGCGTAATTCCTCGACTGCGGCGGATGCGGCGGCTCTGGGTGGGGCGCGTCATTGGGCGGATACGATTAATGTTTCTTATCAGGCGAATTTGGCTTCTCCCACCAATGCGACGTTCTGGGCTTTCGCTGGGCATTCGGCGACATCTTTTGCTGTTGGTTCTGCGGCTTCGGCAGATGCTTTTGCAGCAGCCAATAATAATGAGTTGTTGTCTTATCTGACTATGGCTCCGGCAAAGACTTATGCGAAGGTTCGTAACTTTGACACGATTGAAAAGTCCGACACTGTTAAAATGCGGGCTGAATCGTATGCGGTGTTGAAGGTTAAGGACAAGGGAGTTTGCCTGCGTGGTGGCCAAATCGGTTTGTTTTGGTCGGGTGTGTGCTGGATGAGTATGCCCCCGGGTTTGGATCCGAAAGCTCCCCCGCCCCCTGGGTTCCCTCCAGAGACAACGATTCACACCAGACTTGTTAATCAATGACCCTGGATTTATCGTCGTGGATTGTCTTGCCCTTGGGGGCAATCTTGGGGGGCGCGGTCGCGTTATTCTTCCGCAGAAAACTCCCCGACTATTTTCATGAGTCTGCCGGACCTTCTTCGCCGGTTTTCCTGGTTGTTTCCACTGCCATAGTTTCCGGCCTTGCCTCTCTCGTTGCCCTACGTTTTTTCAACGAGGCGGGTCCCACTGTGGTAGTCGCTTTGGTGTTCGCTGTGGTAACCCCCACCTTAATCGTTACGGATGCGCAAAAGCATCTGTTGCCTAATCAGATTTTGGGTTTTGTGACTGTCACAGAGCTGGCTGCGCTGATTGCCGGCATCATCGCCGCGAACCTCGTCCCTGAGATATCCCCGGTGCCCGACTCCGGCGTGGCCGTGGGGATTCGTGCTTTACTGGGGGCTCTGGCCTTTTCCGCGGTGATGTTCCTCCTCACCTTGCTCAAGACCGGGCTCGGTTTGGGGGATGTTAAGTTGGCTTTTCCGTTGGGGATGATGTTGGCATCGCAAAGTTGGACGGCGTTATTCTATGGGGTAATTCTGGGATGGATACTCGCTGGAATCGTGGCAATCGCATTGCTGGTCACCCGCCGTGCCAAACGTGACACCATGATTGCCTACGGTCCCTACATGATTGTCGGGGCTTGGACGGTCTGGCTCCTGGGACTTTCTGTCTAACTGCCGGGGAAGGAATGCAATCCCAGCGGAAAACCGGGTTTCTGGAGGCAATCGGTGGGGATACTTTTACCTGAATTTAACAGGGATAAAACTGGGGTTTTACTCTAGCTTGTTAATCTGCAAATATTGAGTGTGATTACTACGGAAAGCTGGCGATTCATGGTGAAACGTGGTTTGTGGATGCTGGTGGCGGCGACCTTCGTGGCGGCACTGGCGTTGACGGGATGTGTGCACGCAGGGAAAGACGCGCCAAAAACAGCCAAACCGGACGTTTCGTCGAGCAAAGCGGCGCCGCAGAGCCTGCCAGGTGCCATCGACCTGAAAGCAGACTTCGAAGCCGGTTCTATGTGGGCTCAGGTAGGCCCGCTGTATCGGCTGGATAACGGCAATTCGGCGCTGGCGCTTACGGTGGGCATCGATGACGTGAACTCTGCCATGGTGAGAGGCAATGTCGGTACTGCTCTCACCACCCCGGATTACCCCGCGCAAAAGGAATATTCGGGGATGTATCTGTTGACGGACACCGAGGTTTTTGAACCCTGGCGTGACGACGAAGAACGCGTTCCCTACGTCAAACAGGATGGGACCCAGAAGGGGAGCAGCAGTTTCAGCGGCAAGGAGGGGGATCCAATTTCCGAAAGCGTCCTGGTACCTTTCGGGGACATCGGTGATGATCCGGGCACGGTCGGGGTGGATTTGGGCCTCATCGGTTTCGCCTACGATGTTCCGGTCCAAGATGCGACCAAAGCCCCGAAGTCGTTGCAAAAAGCTTTGGATAGCCTGCCCGACCAGGCCGCGAAAGACAACCACGGGGAGTACTCGGCTTTCACCATAGTCCCAGGCATGGACGTGGCTTCGAGTTCAAAGAGCCTGGACGTGACTTTGGCCGCCGACGTATTCTTTGATTCCGGCAAATGGGACATTAAGCCCGATGCTTCAGCGACTTTGGGCGACTTGGCGAAAACACTAGCGACTCACGAGCCGGGTGAGGTAACTATCGTGGGTCACACCGATAACGTGCCGGATGCGAACGTGGGTAACCAGTTGTTGAGCGAAAATCGAGCGAACGCAGTAAAAGCCGTGCTGGAAGGGAAATCGGAGTTGTCCGGGTTCACCTTTAGTGCTTCGGGCAAAGGCGAGACGCAACCGGCCGTGCCGAACACCGACGATGCTTCGCGGGCAAAGAACCGACGGGTGCAGGTTTCCATAAACACCCCGGTTAAAAAGGAAATCCTCGAACTGCAGGCGGCCAGCGCACCAATGCCCGCCCCGTATGCACAGGAATCTGATTGGCCCCAGGCAGTGCTTTACAATGTCAGCCGCAGTGATGCCAGTAAGCCCCAGTATGTGCAAATCTCGACCTCCGAGGCCGTGGCCTACCCGAACTACACCCTGGTGACTTTTACGGTAAAAGCCGTTGACCAGGTGGGTTCCATGCAGTTGAACCTAGGCGGCTTTCATCGTCCAGAAGAGACGACTACCAATATCAGCTCTGTTTTCTACGGGCCTGATATTTTGCTAGGTTCGGCGCGTACCGTGCCGTTGGAATATCCGCGTATCGGTGTTAACGGGAAAAATATACACGGGGTGGTGACGGGCGGAAGCCTAGGCGCCATTCCGCTGTTGAAACCAGGTGAAAAGTGGACTGTTCCGGTTCTCTATCCGCCGGTTAACACCAAGACCATTACCATCGACGCCTCCAAGGAATACAACCATGTCAAGTACGGCTACCGGATTAACGACGTCCCGGTGAAACAGGCTGGTGAGGCGTCCGGCTCTCCTCAGGGTTCTAACAAGCCCACACCCCATAAGAACCAGTCTGGTCACACCAAACAACCCAGCGGCTCTTCCACAGAATCTCCGACAGCGTAACTTGGAGAGACGATAGCGAGGAAACAAAATGGTGAACCGACCGGGACCCATTTGGGCCGACCTCGAAAAACCGGATTTTATGGTGGAATCCGAGCGTTTCGTGCCTGTCTATGTAACCAAGAATCGTCGCGACAGAAACCAGGGGCTGCTGTACTCTGCCAGCACTCCCGGGATTGTGTGGATCACAAAATGCAATGGAATTCACACAATAGCCATGCGTTTCACGATTGACGTGGCTTACATGGATCGACACAACCGGATTTTAGAAATCGTGACCTATCCGCCCGGGCGCATTGGTCGGCCACGATTTCGAGCCAGTTCCGTACTGGAGGCACAACCCGGAACTTTTGCAGAACTCGGATTGAAACCGGGAGTGATTTTTGCGGCAAAGCCTGCGGGAGAACCTGAATCTGAACAAGGCAAAGCGGCGCTTAGCGGAGCTGCGAAAGCGACGGGGGTTGGTACAGTCGAACCTGTCTCAGAGGGTAAAAGGTGAGGTCATACCGTGGAAATTAGTTATGAAGAAACCGCCGTATCGAACGAATTTCCCACCCGCAACGCCCTGATTGGGCTGTTCCTGGGGGCGGTCACCCTGGGTGCACAAACCTACCTGGTGATGAAATCCCCGGCCATGGCGGAAATGTTGATGACCGGGTGGGGTGGATATTCCGTGGCCTACGGAGCCTTGGATCTGTTGCGCTGTCTGGTGGTGTGCGCGTACGCGTTGTATCTGTTGCGGGCTCGGATGAACCCGGATTCCGAGCGGCCTTTCGTGGTGGTGGCGGTATTTACCACGATTATTCCGTGGGCTGTTTTACAGGCCTACATTCTGATATTGGCGATTCAATCCGGCGGTTTTACTCCTTTGGATTTCCTCTGGGGGGCGCTTTTGGCCAGCATCGCGGGGGCGGGTTTGGCGCTGGGTTTGATTCGGCCGAAATAACTGTGCGGAACTGAAAAATTTTCGCCACCGGGGCTCAGGTAGAGTAGAGACATGATGACTGCCCTGTATCGCCGCTACCGTCCCGACACTTTCGAGGACGTAATCGGTCAAGAACACGTAACTAAGGCGCTGCAGGCGGCTTTAGCGAACGGGCGGGTCAACCATGCTTACCTGTTTTCGGGGCCGCGGGGCTGCGGCAAAACGACCAGCGCTCGGATTTTGGCACGCTGCCTGAACTGTGCCCAAGGACCGACCGCTACCCCGTGCGGGACTTGTGATTCCTGTCGGGATTTGGCGACGGGCGGGCCGGGTTCCCTGGACGTCATCGAGATTGACGCGGCCTCTCACGGCGGGGTGGACGACACTCGGGAGCTGCGCGATCGGGCGGCCTATGCTCCGGCGCGTGACCGATTTAAGATTTTCATCATTGATGAGGCACACAACGTGTCTAAGGAAGGCTTCAACGCCCTGTTAAAGCTGGTAGAGGAGCCTCCGGAACATATTAAGTTCATTTTCGCTACCACGAACCCAGAAAAGGTCATTTCCACGATTCGCTCCCGCACCCATCACTATCCGTTCCGGCTGGTTGCTCCGGAGGTATTGCGCGACTATATGGCGGATTTGTGCCGTTCTGAGGGCGTCACGGCCGAGGACGGGGTGCTGGGGCTGGTGGTGCGGGCCGGAGGCGGGTCCGTGCGCGATTCTTTGTCCATCCTCGATCAGCTTATTGCCGGCGAGGCCGAGCCGAAGTTGCACTATGACCGAGCCGTTTCCCTGCTGGGCTACACCGATTCCGCTCTGTTGAGCGGGATGGTGGACGCTTTGGTGTCCGGCTCCGGTGCTGAGGCCTACACGGTGGTGGATCGGATGATTCAAACTGGGCATGAACCACGGCGTTTTGTTGAGGACCTGCTGCAATATTTGCGTGACCTGGTGGTGATGAAGCTCGCTGGGGCGGGAGCCGGGGCCGTGTTGGGGGATTTGCCCGAGGCCGAACTGGCGGCGATGCGTCCCCAAGTGGCGGCTCTCAGCCCGCGCACCCTGACGCGCTGTGCCGAACTTGTTGATGAGGGGCTAACCGAGATGGTGGGGGCCACTTCCCCGCGTCTGGCCTTGGAGCTGTTGGTGGCGAAACTGCTGTTGGCAACCTCCACGGAGGGTTCGGGGTCGACCCCACCGGCGGCGACGAAAGCTACCGGGTCGGGCTCCCGGGACAGTGGTGGTCCTGTTCCTCTGGTGGCGCCCGCGCCCACTGAGACTCCTTCACAAGGGACTTCCACCAGCGCCGTTGTGGGCTCGGCTGGTCCGGCCGCGAGGTCAGGCGCATCTGCGTCTCAATCAGCGCCGGTTTCCGCACCACAGCGCGGAAAGGACACCGTTTCCCAGCCCGAGCCAACTGTGGCAACCCGAGAGGAGAAATGGGAGTTCAAGCCCACCCCGTGGGACATTCCCGGTGGTAACACCGGCGGTACGAATCAGCCAGATAATCCAGTCCCAAGCGCTCAGCCTGGCCAAAAACCTACTCGACGCGATACCCCGGCAGACCAACCCGCTCCTGTCCCGGCCCTCGCTCCCACCGCGACTTCTGCCCCTGCCCAGGACGCACAGCCGGCCCAGTCCGGCACTGGTACAGACGGAGACTATGAAAAAATCCGCTCCAACTGGGGCAAAATTATGGCTCGTTTAAAGCAAAATCACGCCGCGACCGGGAACCTGTTGGAATCCCATGGCCAGCTGCAAGGAATGCGCGGCTCTACGGTGGAAATCGCTTTCCCGAACCCCGGATTGGTGCGGGCCTTCGGGGAACGCCACACTTCCGCCCTGGCCGGGGTCATTCAGGGATTTACCGGCCTCAACGTGGAAGTGCGCGGAGTGGTGGCTGGTTTCGGGGCGCCCGCTGCTGAGTCCGTCCCCACCCCGGAGTCGCGTGTTGCTGAACCGGAGCCGTCCGCCCCCACACCGGAGCCGCCCGTTTCTGAGCCAGAGCCGCCTGATCCGGCCAATTTTGAACCAGAGGTACCGCAGGACTGGCCCGAACCGCCTGCTCAAAGTCAGCTCGCTGAGCCCGCACCTGTGCCAGTTGCTGAGCCAGAACCGCCCGCCTCCGCACCGGAGGCACCCACCCCTGCGGTTCCCCCGGAGGAACCCACACCTGCAACCGCGACCACACCTCGTGACTCGAACCAATCTGGTGAACCACGTAAACAGCCTGACCCGCAAGTTTCTGGGGAAATGAAAGCGGGAATCCAGACCGCGCAAGCCATGTTGGGTGGAACTATCATTGATCCGAAAACCCCGCCCGGTTCCCCGTTGGCAAAGGCAGGTCGGTGATGAGCCAAATTTTCACCGATGCTCTGCAAGACCTCATCGACGCGCTGGGGAAAATGCCCGGAGTGGGGCCAAAATCCGCCCAACGTATCGCATTTTGGGTACTCAGTGCGGATGAGGCCGACATTAAGAGACTCACCGAGGCGCTGACCAGCGTTAAGGAAAAGGTCCACTTTTGCGAGGTTTGCGGCAATATCACCGAACACCCGGTATGCGCGATTTGCCAGGATTCCCGCCGGGATCAGTCGCTTATCTGCGTGGTGGAACAAGCCACCGACATTGTTTCTCTGGAACGTACCCGGATGTATCGCGGGCTTTATCACGTTCTGGGCGGCGCCTTGGATCCCATCAACGGGGTCGGTCCCGATCAGCTGCGGATTGCCGGGCTGATGACGCGCCTGCAGGATTCCGCCATCAAGGAAGTCATTATCGCCACCGACCCCAATACGGAAGGCGAAGCAACCGCGGCTTACCTGGCGCGAATGCTCGCTACCATCGGAATCCCAGCCTCGCGCTTGGCCTCCGGCCTGCCGGTCGGAGGCGACCTGGAATATGCTGACGAAGTGACACTGGGGCGCGCCCTGGAAGGCCGGCGCCGCCTATAGAACCCTCGATTCGCTCAAGCTGTCTGCCCAAAAACTGCCCACCCACAATCTCCCGCCGCAAAACCACCCGCTCCAAACCGCTTGTCGGGAAAACCCGATTCGCCTCCCGGCGGCGAATTCACGAGTTTCGGGCATAATCGCTATAATCAAGACGTCAGCAGTAAAGGTGCCGCGGCCCTCACTGCCGCGTGTCGGCTTAAGGGAGGTTTTCATGGCGCTGGTTGTGCAAAAGTACGGCGGCTCGTCTGTATCGGACGCAGCGGCCATGAAGCGTGTCGCTAAGCGTATTGTTGCCACCAAACGAGCAGGTCACAAAGTTGTGGTAGTGGTTTCCGCGATGGGAGACACCACCGACGACCTGCTGGATTTGGCCGGTTCCGTCACGCAGAAAGCCCCTCAGCGGGAAATGGATATGCTGCTGTCTGCCGGGGAACGGATTTCGATGTCTCTGTTGGCGATGGCCGTGAACGAACTCGGTGAAACCGCCATATCCTATACAGGCCAGCAAGCCGGGGTACTGACCGACAATCACTATGGCAAGGCACATATCGTTTCGATTGTTCCAGAACGGGTAGCCCGCTCTATTCATGATGGCAACATCGCGATTGTGGCGGGATTCCAGGGCGTGAACGAACGTAAAGACGTGACTACACTGGGCCGTGGCGGTTCAGACACCACCGCGGTGGCGTTAGCGGCTTCCCTTCACGCCGATGTGTGTGAAATCTATACCGATGTGGACGGTATGTTCACGGCAGACCCCCGTATCGTCTCTAAGGCAAAACAAATTTCGTCCACAACTTTCGAAGAAACCTTGGAAATGGCTGCCCACGGCGCAAAAATCCTGCATCTTCGGGCTGTTGAGTTTGCGCGGCGCTACCACGTGCCTCTCCACGTGCGTTCTTCCTTTTCGGACAAATTAGGCACCTGGATTTCCGATGGCCCGGCTCATCCCGAGCTAAAGGGATTGGTGCCCGACAGTGCTTTGACATTTGACCCTGAAGCCCAGCTCATGAAGGAGACCCCCGTGGAGGAACCGATTATTTCCGGCCTCGCGCACGACCGCAGCGAGGACAAGATTACTTTGGTGGGAGTGCCCGACGAACCGGGTCGAGCCGCCCACATTTTTGAGATTATTGCGAGGGCCGGCGCCAACATCGACATGATTGTGCAAAACGTGTCGACGGTGCAGCCAGGCGCTACCGACTTGACAATCACTCTGCCCCACGCCGATGCTGCGGACACAGTAAAGGCGCTAGAAGGTGCGAAGGCGGAAGGAGGTTTTCTAAAGGTCGTCCACACCGGCAACGTTGGAAAGTTGTCGCTCGTGGGCGCCGGAATGCGAACCAATCCGGGTGTTTCTGCAAAACTTTTTGGAACTCTTTCCAAGGCGGGAATCAACATTGACATGATTTCCACTTCGGAAATCCGCTTGAGCGTCCTGGTCAGCGAGGATCAGCTGGACGAAGCCGTGCGTGTGGTTCACAGCGCGTTCGACCTCGATGCTGAACAGGTTGAAGCCGTAGTTTATGGAGGTACGGGACGATGAGCCAGGATAATCTTTGCGTAGCCGTGGTGGGCGCCACCGGCCAGGTGGGTCGGGTCATGCGGACTTTACTCACGGAACGAAACTTCCCCGCCTCCCGTTTTCGTTTCTTTTCCTCAGCCCGATCGGCGGGTACTGTGGTTGACTTTCGGGGTCAGAAGGTCGTGGTGGAGGACACCGCGACAGCGGACTTTTCCGGGGTGGATCTCGCTATCTTTAGTGCCGGTGCCGCCGCCTCGCGCGAATTTGCTCCGAAATTTGTTCAGGCAGGAGCTGTCGTGGTTGACAATTCCAGCGCCTGGCGCAAAGACCCGGAATGCCCTTTGGTCGTCAGCGAGGTCAACCCCCAAGACTTGAAAAAACGGCCAAAGGGCATTATCGCCAACCCGAACTGCACCACCATGGCGGCCATGCCGCCTTTGAAAGTACTGCACAACCTGGCGGGGTTGACCCGGTTGACAATTTCGAGCTATCAGGCGGTGTCCGGATCGGGACTGAAAGGCGTGCGCGAACTGGAACGCATGGTAAAAGCCGTGGGGGACGTCTCCAACCTGGACAAACTCGTTCTCGACGGCAAAGCCATTGCCTGGCCGGCCCCGGAAACCTACGTGGCTCCCATCGGCTTTAACGTGGTGCCTTTTGCTGGTAAATACGTAGACGACGGGAGTCTGGAAACCGATGAGGAACAAAAGCTGCGCAATGAATCGCGCCGCATTCTGGGCATCCCTGACCTGCGGGTGTCGGGCACTTGTGTGCGGGTTCCGGTGCTGACCTCCCACACCCTCACCATTCACGCCGAATTTGCCCACCCCATTACTGTTGAACAGGCCAAACAGGCATTAGACGGTGCCCCTGGAGTGGTGCTGCAAGATGTGCCGACCCCGCTCGATGCTGCCGGGATTGATCCCTCCCTGGTAGGTCGCATCCGTCAAGACCAGGCGGTTGCGGATAACCGGGGCTTAATCATGGTGGTCTGCGGCGATAACCTGCGCAAAGGGGCGGCGCTCAACGCGGTGCAGCTGGCTGAACTGGTCGCCGCTGACCTCTAGAATAAAGTTAAATATTTGAAGACAATAAACTTAGAGTCCTATCTCTCTGTGCTAAACTCATTGCAGGAAGGAGCACCGACTCATGGCAGTAAATATTGTCACTCAAGAGAACATGGCTCAGGCCATGAGTGAGAACGATATTGTGGTGCTCGAATTCTGGGCTCCGTGGTGCAGTCCATGCCGCCTATTTACTCCGGTTTTTGAACAAGCTTCCCTGCGTAACCAGGACGTTTTCTTTGGCACCGTCAACACCGAGGAACAAAAGCCGTTGGTGAGTGCGGCGGGCATTGTCTCCATCCCGACGCTGATGATTTTCCGCCAGTCAGTTCTGGTGTTCCGTGAGGCCGGTTTGCTCCAAGGCACTCAGCTGGACGAACTGCTTCACCAGGTTCGGAACTTAGATATGGCTCAGGTTGCAGCCGGACACGGGGCAGTACATTAACCCCGCTAAAACCTGCACGTCACCCCCGGTTCCGCCGGGGGTAAAGCATATCTCCCCTCTGAGGTGAACCCGGGACGATACTGCAAGACGCTGCTTACTTATCCCACTGCGGAGGAATGTACTTGCCTTTTCCGAAGCGTGCCGCCAAGTCGCTGCCCACCACGATGCCGTCGCCTGCAGTGGTGTTCCAGCACACCACGCGGTTGCCGGAATTACTGGCGTGGCAGGCAAAAATCCCGTTGGTCACCGTTTCGTTGGCAGCCAAAGTCCCTTCCGTGGCGGTGTCGATAGGTTCGATACACGCATACTCGTGGTTGCGGCTGTGCGAGGCGTAAAGCGCATCGCTGTATCCCGAATTCGGGGCTTGCGCAGAACAATAGTAAGGATCCGTGGAGTTAGCGAAACACTGTACTTGTGACTTGCCGAAAATGCAGCGAACATTGCCATCAGTAGTGGTAAAACTGTTGAGTTTCTTGGCATTTGCGGGGGGAGCCAACGGATTCGTGGGTGTGGGTGTGGGTGTAGGCGAGGCGCTGGCGCTCGCGCTGTCATCAGGGACAACCTGTTTTATGGTCTGGCCGGGGTGGGGTCCCGGAACCTCAATAATCTTGGTGGGGCCGGTGTAGCCTTCCGGCAAGCTAGTTTGTACCAGCTCTTGGGGAGTCGCGCTGACACTCGGGGTGGGTTCGGCCGCGTTGGCACTGAGTGAAACTGGTTTTTCAGCTTGGCTGGTGAGCCCCCAGACAACCAGCATAATCACGACCAGCCAAATCAATAACCCGAAAATCATCCACAGCCAAAACCGGTTGAACCGGCGTCTGGCGGTCATCGCAGGACTGGGAAGCTGGGCACCAATCTTTTCGGTAGTAGAGAGAGCCGGAGCTGCGGGGTAGCTGGCCAGGTAATCTCGAGGAGTGGCGGTTCGTGCCCGGTTTATCGCTGCCATTTCGGCCGCGGCCGTGGCGGCTGAAGTTGAACCTTCCTGGTATAACTCCAGCTCATTAGCAGTAGGCTGAGGGTCTTTACCGACGGGCGCAGCTGGCTTTTCGGAGGGCTGAGGTTCCTCAGAAACTGGCGGTTCCTTCGGCTGGGAAGTATGGGGCTGCGGGTCTGTCGCCGGCTTGCTCGGTGGAGATACCTGGGGCTGCGGGTCTGTCGCCGGCTTGCTCGGTGGAGATACCTGGGGCTGCGGGTCTGTCGCCGGCTTGCTCGGTGGAGATACTTGGGGCTGCGGGTCTGTCGCCGGTTTACTTGGTGGAGATACTTGGGGCTCTGAGTGGACTGGCGGTTTTGAGACGGGCTTGGTTGAGGCCATGTACTCCGTCACGTAGTTTTCCAGTTCGCCTCGCTGCACCAGTTTGGCGCGTTTCGCTAAGGCCGCATTAATCTGTGTATCTTGCAGTTCACCTAACCAATCCAATAGGTCGGGATAGGTTGAGGGGTTCAAAGCCAGCAGGGGACCCAGCTCGGGAGCATCTTGCGCGATAGTCTGCAGACGAGCCAGAGGGGTATCTGGATTGATAGCTTCAAGTTGTTCCTTGGTTAAATCTTCCATGAGCACACCAGTTTCAACGTTTCAAATGGAAATTACCTCCCATTATATCCATATTCCTAGCGTTTTCCAAGGTAATCTTAAGGTTTGTCCATGCAAAGGGTGTGAATCCTGCACCCGAAGGCAGGAAAGCCCTCCCGGAACACTGGCAACGCCCGACTTGACGGACCTGTGCCGGGTTTCCCGGCCTTAGTAACCGGATAATTTTTGGCGTTAGAGCCCGATTCCGGGGCCGGGATATTATTCCGGACACTCACCGGGTTAGACTAGGGTTGTTAGTTTTGGCGGCGAGAGGTGAGTGATGGTGGGCAATACCCAAAAACCCGTTGCGCAGCAGGGTCGTACCCCCAACCGGGCGCGCCCCAATCCTCAGAATCTGCCCGCGGAACAAATCGCCAAAGCACGTCACCGCTGGACCATCGCTATCATCGTGACTTCTGTCATTTTGGCGGCGCTCCTTATCGGCCTGGTCGTGATGTGGGTGCTGGGTGGTGATTCCCAAGGAGCGCGTTCGGCTTGCGCGAAAGCTAGCCAGGATTTAACCAAACAGTACACTTCGCTGCAGCAAGTAGTGTCCGACGCGGAAAGTACTTTGGCTGCGGTTGATTCCTCTCAAGTCAAAGACCCCGCGATGCTTGATGACATTCAGGCGAAAGTTCGGCAAGCCAGTAAAGAAGTGAAACCTCTGGAATGTACCGGTCAGGATGTCGCCAAAAAGACCACCACCATGATGGCTCAGGCTGAAGCGTTGAAAAAGCAGCAAACTGAGCTGGAGGCGGCGCTGGGACAAATTCAAGAAGCTGAAAATCTCAACAGTCTGACGGTAGCCCAGAAAGCCTTGGCAGATAAGATTGCCCAGGCGGAAAAGCTGGCGCAAACCGCTGCGGACATCGAAGCTAATACCGAACCCCGAGCTTCTCTAGCGGCTCAGATTGAGGACGCGAAACGCCTTTTGAACCAGGTCAACTCCCTTTCAACCGTGCCGGACGATAAAGTCGACGGTCTCAACGAATCGATGCGTGCCTCCGTGGATCGTCTGGAGGAGGACATCACCGCGGTTACGAAAGCTATCGATGATAAACGCTTGGAAAATGCTCGGAAAGAATCCGAAGAACAGATGCTGCGTCAGCAGCAGCAGATGGAGCAGGAACGGCGTGCCCAGCAAGGCGGCGCGACCTGCGAGGTCGGCCAGACGATAGTTGACGCCAACGGCAATAAATTCTATTGCCGCACCGTTTTGGACCCTGCTACCGGAACCGGCCAAACGACTTGGGTTGGGGAACCAGCGGAACAACCGCAGCCCGGCAACTAATCGACGCTAGCGAAATCACGCCCTCCCTGGGTGCGGCAATCCGTTCTCATCAGCGGCAACCTGCCTCACGTGCCGGGCGATTCCGGAGCGTGTGAAGGTTCCGTAGGTGTGGTCGGGGTATCCGTCGGAACTTCCGGCTTAGTCGTGGGTTCCTCCGGGGCAATCGCCACCACGGCGGTCATAGACGTATCCAGCCCAACCAACTGACCTGCCTTGTCCAAAGACAACACCGTGCCCGGAGCAGCTGTAGCATCTTCCTTTTCGGTAATCGTCAAACGCACCCGGTTGGCATCCACAAACTGTTGCAGAGCCTCCTTGGTGCCTCCCACCAGGTCTTGGGGAATCCGGAAATTACCGGAGGCCACTTCCAGGTCGACCGAGTCGCCCTTTTTAACCGCTTCGCCCTCCGCGGGGTTGGATTTAATGACTTTGTCTTTGTCTATCGTGCCCGAATCAGCAGTCGTGATGCTACCAATCTCTAAGCCTTCTGCCTCCAAAGCCTTCCGAGCCTGTTCCTGGGTCAGACCGGCCAGCGAGGGAACACTGGCGTCGCCCGGGCCGGTAGAAAGCGAGACAAACACCTTGGAACCTTTGGCAACCTTCGTCCCCACCGCCGGATCGGATTTAACAAAAATACCCTCCGGAATGTCCTCGGAACTGACCCCGCGGCCCAGGCGGAACACCAGCCCCGCATCGGTAATCGTGGTGGAGGCTTCTTCCTGGCTCATGCCGTCCAGAGAGGGAATCTCTACCATCTCGTCACTCGGCTTGTCTCCACTGAAAACCAGCCAATATCCGAGGCCTAAAACCGCCAAAATTGCCAGCAGCACAATGACAATAATCAGCGGTTTCTTATTGGGTTTACCGCGATGGTTCTGGGTCGGATCTGTGGCTTCCAAAGTCTGGGTGGTCTGTCCCGCGGCAAACATTGCGTTAGACCTAGCGGTTCCGTAGCTAGAGGCGTACCCCTGGTTTACAGGGGGCAAGACAGTGGTCGCACCACCGGCGGTATCACCAACCAAAGGAGCCGTCCAGGTTGACGTAGCGGGAGCTGCCACGCTTCCTCCACGCAAAGAAGCCTGCAGGTCAGCTCGCATATGAGCGGCATCGGGATAGCGATCTTCACGGTCTTTCGCTAACGCTTTCATCACCACGCGATCCAAAGATTCCGGAATATCCGGGGCAATCGAGGAAGGCAGCGGTGGCAGCTGGGAAACGTGCTGGAACGCGACCGCCACAGCCGAATCGCCCTTGAACGGGGGCTGGCCAGTCAGCAGCTCGAACAGCAAACACCCCGCGGAATACAGGTCAGAACGGGCATCAACCTGTTCGCCGCGAGCCTGTTCGGGAGAAAGATACTGCGCGGTGCCCACCACCGCATCGGTTTGCGTCATCGTGGCTTGGGAATCAGACAGGGCGCGAGCAATCCCAAAGTCCATCACCTTGATTTTCCCGGTCGTGGTAATCATCACATTGCCGGGCTTAATGTCGCGGTGCACCAAGTTTTGATGGTGAGCATACTCCAACGCGTCCAGGACACCGGAAACGATTTCTACCGCTTCCTCCAGCGGAACCGGATTCCCGTCCGTCAGCAGCTCCCGTACCGTGTGACCTTCCACGTACTCCATAACGATGTAGGGCACCTTTATCTCGGCGCCGTCAGAAGCGGTGATGGTTTCTTCACCCGTGTCATAAACAGCCACGATGGAGGGATGGTTCAGGTTTGCCGCCGATTGGGCTTCGCGGCGGAAACGGGCCTGAAAGACGGGGTCGCGCGCCAAGTCCTGACGCAAAATCTTAATCGCTACAATCCGGTTCAGGCGCGTGTCAGTACCGATATGGACTTCAGCCATACCGCCGCGTCCGATGAGCTGGCTAATTTCGTAGCGCCCGCCGATAATCCGGTCAGACTGACTCAAGGTTTTCCTCCTCTACTGGCGAGCTGGCTGGGGCTGCAACCGACGCTACGGTCAAGCCCGATTCAAGGTTACCGGTTGAGGCCCCGGTACGCAGGGTGGTTGCCAACCCAAAAATCAACGCTATCAACACCACAGCGGTGATGACCAATGCAACAACAAGTTTTCGTTTCGATCCCGACTCCGGTGGGGACAGCGGTTTGTCTTCCAAATAACGCATCATTTCCTCGTGACGCTCGGGAGGGATTGCCTGGGGACCCACCGGTATAGCAGCAGGTTGGGTCGGTTTTACCCGCTGAAAATTGGGTCTGAAGGGCGAGGCGGATGTCTCCGAAGCAGAAGCGGCGGGCGGGATCGAATCGGTCTGGTACGGGCCAACTGCGGGAGCCGTTGTGTCAGGTTTGGCCGAGACCACACGAGGGGGTTGCGGAGCCGGTTCAACCGGCGCAGCAGGCGCTTTGGTGGGAGTGACCGGGGAGGGGGACGCCGCAGGTGGGGTTGGAGAGGCCGATACGGCGCGTGCATCTGCGGGCGGGGAGCCCGGAGAAGTATTTTTCGGGGTATCTTCGACCGGTGCCACGGGCATCTGGGCGGTCGGGGGAGCGTCGGCCAAATTGCGTGAAAAACTCATGCGCGGGGTAAACGACAGTGGCACCGTGCCGTGCCACAGCGCCTGAATCGCCTCAGCGAGCTGTTTCGCCGATTGCGGACGCAGCCGCGGGTCTTTTTCCAACATTTGGTAAATCAACGCTGCCACTTGGGGATTTACCGTCTCGGGAAGAGGCGGAACCGGGTCTTTCACGTGTGACATCGCGATGTCGACCTGAGTCGGACCCGTAAACGGACGTTTTCCAGCCAAGGCTTCGTAGGCGATGACACCCAGAGCATAAATATCACCCAAGGCGGTCGCGGTTTCACCCATCGCCTGTTCGGGAGGCAGATATTGGGCGGTACCCATCACCATCCCGGCCGCGGTCAGGGCCTCGGCGCGCGGGGCCAACGAAATCCCGAAGTCCGTCAGCTTCGCCACGCCCTTGTCGGAAACCAAAATATTCGAAGGCTTCACATCACGGTGAATGACGTGCGCCTCGTGGGAAGCTTGCAAGCCGTTGGCAATCTGGATCAGAATCGGGGCCAGTTGTTCCCAGGTCAGAATCTGGCCTCCCGCCAGAATATCCGACAGGGGACGGCCCTCCACCAGTTCCATCACGATCCAGCCCTGGCCATCTGTTTCGCCCCAATCAAAAACGGCGGCGAGGTTGGGATGATGCAGGCGGGCGGCGTTGGTAGCTTCGGCACGCAGACGGGCCAGGAATGTCGCCTGACCGATGAGTTCCTCTTTCAACACCTTCACCGCGACGACGTTTTGGCTGCGTTTGTCCCAACCGCGCCAAATCACCCCCATTCCGCCGGTCGCCAGAATGGAAACCAGGCGGTAACGGTCGTTGAGCACCGTATTTGCTCCAATCATTGGCTCACTCCTGCCTGCAAAATGCTGCGTGCCAGCGGGGCAGCCACGGTACCCCCGGTACCGCGTACGCCCTGCGGGTCCTCCACCACAATCGCTACGGCAATGCGCGGGTCTTCCGCCGGGGCAAACCCTACAAACCAGTGATCCAGGCCGCGCCCCACCCCCGTTTCGGCGGTTCCGGTTTTACCTGCTACGTTCAGGCCGGGAATGCCGGCAGCCTTGCCGGTTCCGGATTGCACAACTTCCACCATCATCTGGCGGATACTGGCGGCGATTTCCGGTGACACCGCCTGGCTCAAAACTTGTGGAGCATACTGTTTGAGCACCTGGAAATCGGAGGACAGCTCCTGATTGATCAGGTAAGGCGTCATGACTTTTCCGTCGTTAGCGACAGCGCTCGCCACCATCGCCATCTGTAGGGGCGTCACCCGCACGGACTGCTGGCCAATCGCGGCGTTCGCCAGGAAAGACGGCGCTTCCGGAGGAGGAAATTGGGAAGCTACCCCGGTCAGAGGCACGTTCGGGACGGTGCCGAAACCAAAGGCCTTGGCTTGTGCCTGCAAAGGCTCGCCGCCCAATTGCATTCCCAATGCGCCGAACGGGGTGTTACAGGACAGGGCAAAGGCTTTATGCAACGGCACTTGGCCGTTTCCACAGGATTCTCCGGCAAAGTTGATGAGTTTCACGTTGGTGCCCGGCAAATCCAGAGAATCGGGAGCGTCCACAATAGTATCCGCGGCAACTGTCCCGTGAGACAGCAGAGCCGCGGTCGTCACAATCTTAAACGTCGAACCGGGCGGATAAAGTTCGCTAATTGCTCTGTTTAGCAGGGGTTTTTGCGGGTCGGCGACCAAAGCGTTGTAGGTACTTTGCAGGGCGTTGCCGTCCGGGCCGCTCAAGGCGTTGGGGTCAAAAGTGGGGGAGGACGCCATTCCCAGGATTTCTCCCGTTTTCGGGTTCAGCGCCACGGCGGCGCCGGTTTTCCCGGACAATGCCGCGGTCATCGCGTCTTGGACTGCCGGATTGATGGTCAGTGACACGTTTCCGGCCTGCGGCTGGGCACCGGTAAACAAGTCTTGTAGGCGCTGCATCCATTGGGAATCCGCCTTGCCGGACAAAACCGGTTCGGCGGCCTTCTCCAAATCCGTCATCTGGCCGCGAATTGCCGCCGGGAAGTATCCCGTAATATGGGCGTACTTTGCGCCCTGAGGATAGTTTCGGGCGTAGGTCACGTCCGGATCAGTTCCTACTGGCAGCGACTGAGCCAATACCAGGGCACCGTCTCCGGTCACGATCTTGCCGCGCTCCTGGTTCCAGTAGGCATCGGTGACCCGCCGGTTCAGGGGGTGAGCGTTGAGGGTCGGAGCAAAAATAAACTGCTGATAGGTTAACGCCCCCATCAAAGCCACAATCATGACAATCAGGGCAACCGCTAAACGGCGAATCTGAGCGTTCATTGCGGCATCACCACCCTTTCGGTGGCGGCGTAGTCAAGAGGTCCCCCGGCGAGCCCAGCATCTCCCGAGTCACCGGTACCGGATGTCAACCGAAAACCGCCGGACCCATCGGATGGAACTGGTCGACGTGCTGAATCGGAAATGCGCAGCAGAATCGCTACCGCCAACCAGTTGGCGACGGAAGAAACGCCCCCCGCCGCCAGGAACGGGGCGGTCAGGCCGGTGGAGGGAATCAAGCGGGTCACGCCCCCCGCCACGATAAACAGCTGCGCCCCAATCCCGAAAGCCAAAGCCGTGGCCAGCAGTTTCCCGAAACCATCGCGCACCCCCATCGCGGCTCGCAATCCGCGCAACACCAGAATCAGGTACAGCAGCATTACGGCCAACATACCGGTCAGACCGATTTCCTCAGCGACAGAGGACACGATGAAATCCGAGTTTGCCAAGGGAGTTTGACCCGGCCGGCCCAAACCCCACCCGGTTCCGGTCAAGCCGCCGTAAGCCATGCCGAACAGGGCGTTGACCAGCTGCCAAGAACCGCCGACTCGATCCGGGTTGGCGACATCCAAATCCAGAGCATTCAGCCAGTTCGTCACCCGGTCTTGCACGTGAGAGAAGGACAGGTACGCCACGACGGCCATCGGTATCATCAACACCCCGCCGAAAATAATCCAAGATGGTCGGTCCGTAGCGACATAGAGGACGGCGACAAAGATGGCGAACAGCAAAAGCGCCACCCCCAGGTCCTTTTGCAGCACCAGCAGGCCCATCACCGCAGCCCAGACCACCAGAATCGGCAGCAGGTCGCGCCACCGGGGCAGCTGAATGAATCCGAGCTTTTTGCCGGCGATAGCCAGGGAATCCCGACGGTATTCCAGGTAGCCGGCAAAGAAAATCGCCAGCAAAATCTTGGCGAATTCGTTAGGTTGAATCGTGAATCCCAAGATGCGCAAGGAAATATCGGCACCGTTGACGGTTTGACCGAGTCCCGGAATCTTGGTGGAAAGCATCAGCAAAATGGCGACAACCAGGGCGGGCCAGGCAAATTTTCGCAGGCTGCGATGATCCCGAAACGCCAGCAAGGTCAGGATTACCACCACGATGGAGCCGATCATGAAAACGACTTGGCGTTCATTGTTGACCTGGGTCAACATGGCGTTACGCACCGCGGTGGAACCGGTGGTATCGGCGCGCTGCTGATAGTACAGATCCAGGCGCGAAATCATCGCTAAACCGATTCCGTTTAACGCCACAGCCACCGGCATAATGACCGGGTCGGCGTAGGGCGCCAAAAACCGTATCGCCACGTGCAGACTGATTCCCCCCACGGCGATTGCGGCGCAATACCAGTACCAAACCTGGGGAGCCTCCGGGTGAGAAACCATGACGGAAAGGTAAGCTCCGACCCCGACCAAGATTGCCAGGATGAGCAAAACGAGTTCAGAGCGGCGTCCGGATCTGGCAGGATATTGCACGATGGTAGCCATTACTGGTTACCTCCCGCAGTATTCGGGGATTCTTCGGTTGACGTGGTTGTCTCAGGTGTTGGCGTTGTTGGGGTCGGGGTCACAAGCTTCGGTGCGGGCTTTTTCGTTTCCTTCACCATTCCGGTGTCCCGCCACGACGCAATCAGCTCCCGGGCCTCCTCACGACTCCGCAGAGAAATGCTCTTTTCCAGGCGCTGCTGGATGACGGGAGCCAAATCGGAATCACGTAGCCCCATCCCTTCGACAGGGTGATACAAATCCCACGAGCCGATGGATTGGTCAATCCCCCTAAACAGTGTCACTTCGCCCCGATTCACCCCCAGAAAGTACTGTTTTTGGGTCCAGCCATAGGAAAACCAGGCTCCGAGCCCCAAACCCGCCAAAATCACCAGCGTCAAAAATATGCCGATGAACCAGCCCCGCCGGGACATCTTGCGGGGATCTTTCGGGGTACGGGTGGCAAATTCATCCTGCTCCAGAGGTTTCCCGCGGCGCAGCATCGCAGCTTTCTCAGCGGGGGTGGCTTCGCTGATACTGGCTCCGGCGGGCCGAATGGAGGCGGCCCCCACGATCTGTGGGGCGGTAGCGGTCAGTTCCTCATCGGAATCCACCACATCGGCAATCACGCAGGTCACGTTGTCGGGGGCGCCGCTTTTCAGCGCCAAACCCACCAGGTCTTCGCAGCAGCTCTCCGGCGTTTGGCCCTCGGTGAGTACGGTGGCGATGGTTTCGGCGGAAACCACTCCGCTCAACCCGTCCGAACACAGCAACCAGCGATCCCCCACCACGGCCGCACGCACGGACTCGTCCAAAGTCACGTCGCCTTGTGAATCCCCCAACACCCGCAACAACACGGAACGTTTCGGGTGGTGCGCGGCCTCCTCCGGGGTCAGCTCTCCAGATTCCACCAGGTACTGCACAAAAGAATGGTCTTTCGTCACCTGGGTCAACTCACCGTCCCGCAACAGGTAGGCTCGAGAGTCACCCACGTGAACCATCGCCATCTTGTTTCCAGACCGTAAAATTGCCACACAAGTGGTACCCAGACCCTGCAACTCCTCGTGGCTGCCCGACAGCTCCACCAAATCTCGGTGAGCCTCCCCAATGGCATCACGCAGCAGGTTCAACAAGTCGTCAGCAGCGTGGGAATCTGCGTCCAGCGGAGCCAAATGCGCCACCGCCACCGAGGAAGCAATGTCGCCTCCGGCGGGACCGCCCATTCCGTCAGCCAGCACCAACAGATGCGGCCCGGCATAGCCGGAATCCTGGTTATTTTTGCGAACCAAGCCGACGTGAGAACGAGCCGCATAACGCAGTTGGATTGACATCAGCGCAGCTCCACTATGGTTTGCCCGAAGCGAACCGGGGTGTGTGCGCTGAGCGGGGTCGGGGAAGTAATCCGCACTCCTCCCACGACAGTCCCGTTGGTTGAGCCCAAATCCTCCACGAACCACTGGCCGTCTTGCGGATAAATCCGGGCATGTTGAGCCGAAGCGTAGTCGTCATCCAGCACCAAAGTTGAGGTCGGGGCGCGTCCCACGATGACCGGCCTGTCGGTGAGCTGCAGGGAAGACCCCGTCAATGGCCCCTCGGTAACCAAAAGCGTGGACACCTGGGCGTCACGCTTCCGCTGTTTACGGCCTTTGGTGGGTTTTGCTGATTTAGCCTGGTCACGCCGTGTAACGACCGTACCATAGATATCACGGCTCAAAACCAGGATGGAACCTCCCACCAGGAGCCACAGCAGCACCAGGTATCCCAGGCGCAGTAAAGAAAAACTTAGTTCGTTCAACAGCTCGCCCCTAGCCTCACGATACTCGGGGTGGGGCGGCTTGGCGCCAGAAAATCATCTTGATGCGACCTGCCGTCACCACGTTGCGATCTAAGAGAGTAGCTTCGTTGACGCGGTTGCCTTCCACAAAAGTTCCGTTCGTGGACCCCAAATCGCGCAGCACGTAGTTGGTACCGACCTGGACAATTTCAAAATGCTGATGGGACACCCCGGAATCGCTCAGGGCAATGTCCACGTTGCGTCCCCGTCCTACCACGGTACGCTCTCCCACCAGCAGGTAAGTCTGTCCCCCGACCACTTCCAACAGGGGTTTTTGTTCATGCTTGGCTAAAAGTTCGGATTCCTGCGGCGTGACCGTGCCGCCGGGATTCGCCGAGACCCCAGGAGCCGCGGATTCCACAGGTTTCCATTCCAGGTCCTCACTAGCGAGAGTCTGTGGCGGAGCCGGGTGCGGTTCGGGTTGGGAGGGCGGTGTTACCGGCTGAGCTGGGGTTCCGGGTTCCACACCGGAAACCGGACGGGCCCCGGATACGGAACGAGCCTTAACTTCCAGGCGGTGCTGTTCGGGGTTCAGCGGGGTAAATTCGACATAAACCGAACCGGTCAAGGAATAATTTTGCTCAGTCGCGTAGGCGTTGGCATCACGCACAAACTCTTGCAGCAGGGCTTCCTTACCCCACTGTTCGAAAGCGGCGTCAGTCTCGGGAGAAATAGAAATCTCGAAATAGTTTGGTGCCACGGTGCGTTCACGAGACATCGGGATGGCACCCCGATCCATGGCTTGTCGGATAGCCTGAGTCACATCTATAGGTTTGTCAGGGCCGGAACGATACACTTTGGATTTCACGCGGTCAAAGAACTCCAAAACCCCCTCCTTCCGAGAATCACCAACAGTTAAGACAGTCTGGGACAATTCTAACGGTATAACCCACGTAATTCGTTATTGAACTATCAGACCAGGGATTTTAGCGATGATCCGCAACCCGGGTAAAGAAGTCCCCTATGGCCTGCAAAATAATGACGATAATGCCGATCACAATCAGCGAAACCAACAAGGTGTCGGCTTGGTAGCGCGAGTGGCCGTAATTAATGGCCAAAGAGCCCAAGCCTCCCCCGCCAAACGCCCCGGTGATCGCGGAATAACCAATGATGGTGATGACCAGCACGGTCGTGGATTGAATCAGGGCAGGAAGAGCCTCGCGGACTTGCACGCCCCACATAATTTGGCTGCGGCTGGCACCCATCATTTGTGCCGCCTCAATCTTGCCGGAATCCACACCCATAATGTTGGATTCGACCAGGCGGGCAAAGAATGGCGTGGCGCCGACAATAAGCGGGACACAGGCCGGCTGCCAGCCTATCGTGGTGCCTATCAGCAGGCGCGTAAACGGGAGAATGAATACTGCCAAAATCAGGAACGGCAGGGAACGCCCCAGGTTCACAATGAATCCCAAAATTTTGTTTACCGCAGCGTTGGGCATCAAGCCGGTTTTCGCCGTGGAAACCAGGAACAACCCCACCGGCAGACCAAACAGCACCGTGAACAGAGTCGAAACGGCTGTCATCGCTAAGGTCTCCAGGGTGGCAGGAAGCATCTCTCGCGTGATGGCGGGGTTGTCAAACCAGGTCGGATCGCCAGGTCCGGCGGGAAGTATGGATTGCACTGACGAAACAATCGGGTTCACCTGGTTTACTAAATCAGCGTTGTGCGACAGCAGGGTGGGCAGGAGTTCCAGCATTTTAGATTTCCTCCTCCAAGTTCAAAGCCTCCAAAGGTCTGACGCTCGCATACACACCTTTGGCACGCATCGCCGCAATCAGACCGTTCATGTTTTCAGCCGAAACCGCCAAAGCTAGCCTTCCGACCTGTGTGTTTCCTACAGTTTCAAATGTTCCGGCAGCGATATCCGCCCCCGCGGCGGCAACCATCGACATCACGGCAGAACCGGTAGGTTTGCCCGGATTCGAGTTGAAAGCAATGTCCACCAGCGCGGCCGGTTTACCGTTCAGCACCGGCTCGCTCTTAACTTGCGGTCGGGGAACCAGGTCAAGCGCTAAACGGCTTTCTGGCTCGGTTAATATGTCCTCAACCGTGCCGGTTTGGATAATCTTGCCGTGTTCCAGCAGGGTGACGGAGTCACAAATTTCACGCACTACCGCCATCTCGTGTGTAATAATCACCACGGTGACTCCCAAAGTTTCGGAAAGGTCACGAATCAGGTGCAGGACCTGACTGGTGGTTTCCTGATCCAGTGCCGAAGTCGGTTCGTCACACAACAGAACCTGAGGACTGGTGGCCAGACCCCGAGCAATGCCGACCCGCTGCTTTTGACCTCCGGAAAGCTGAGAAGGATAGGACGAGGCACGATCCTCTAAACCCACCAGCCGCAGCAACTCCATGACTTTTTCCTTGCGGTTGCCGTGCGGTACACCAGCCAGATAGAGGGGGTAGGCAACATTTCCGGCCGCGGTGCGGGAATCCAGCAGGTTCGCGGCCTGGAACACCATCCCGATTTTGCGTCGCGCCTGACGCAGTTCCGTCTCACTCAAGGCGGTCATTTCTTGACCGTCAAGGGTGATGGAGCCCGTGGTGGGTTTTTCCAACGCCGTCAAGCAACGAATTAAGGTGGATTTACCGGCCCCGGATTGCCCCACGATACCGTGAATCGAACCTTTGGCTATCGTCAGGTCAATGTTATCCAAGGCATGAACGGTTCCGCCTTCCGCGGACTTTACATGATAGATTTTGCTAACCCCGCTCAGGGTAATCATCGGCTCGCTTGTTTTCATCGCCTTATACCTTACCGGATTTTGTTGTAATTCCCGCAATAGTGTCCGTCTTGGGCTGGTTGACACCAGCCTGACCAAACAGCCCGAAAATGCGGAACAAATTGTGGGCGTTAAATGAGTTTTCCCCGGTCCGCTGGATCGCAGCGGATTCCGGGGAACAGCGCGCCCGAAGGGACTCGAACCCCCAACCTTCTGATCCGTAGTCAGATGCTCTATCCATTGAGCTACGAGCGCTGAGGTCATTAAGTCTAGCCTTAACCTGCACGATTCCCCAAATCGACACTCTCCGGGCAAAAAATCCAGAGGAATCTGGCTTCATTCAAAGCGATTCCAAGAGGTCAATTTGTCAGCCTCGGTGATTTCACGCAACACTCGGCAGGGGTTGCCGATGGCCACGCAGTTATCGGGGATGTCTTTGACGACGATACTGCCCGAACCAATGACCACGTTGCTGCCGATGCTCACCCCCGGCAGGACTTGCACAGCGGCACCAATCCACACGTTGTTGCCCACGGTGATGCTGTGGCCGTACTCCAAACCTTGGTTTCGCCGCTCAAAGTCAATCGGGTGGCCCGCCGTGTGAAATCCGCAGTTCGGAGCAATGAAAACATTATTGCCGAAAGTAATCCGGGCGCAATCCAGCATCACCGTGTTGTGGTTGGCGTAAAAATTTTCCCCGATTTCAATGTTGTAGCCGTAGTCGCACCAAAACGGGGCGATGATGGTGAAATTTTGCCCGGTTTTGCCCAACAGTTCCTGCATGAGGCGGTGCTGGGCGGCGTGGTCAGAAGGTCGGATTTGGTTGTATTCAAGACACAAGTCTTTGGCGTGGTCTCTTTCGCCGCAAAGGGTGGGATCTCGGTCTGCGTTGTAGAGCATCTGGTTCAGCATTTTTTCTTTTTCAGTTAAACTCACCAGAACTCCTTTGTGATTGGCAGATAGCTTGTGAAGCTGCCGCGGCGAACAATCCCCTATCCACAGTGTAGAGCACTCACAGAACCGGAAACGAGACGAACCGGTCTTGTGACTTTAGGGCAGGCCGGGGAGGAACACGCTGATGATGACCCGCAAAGCCCCAAACGTGGCTAGGGCCAACGCCAAGTTGCGGGCCCACTGAGGCTTGACATATTTCTTTAGTAATCGTGAAATGACGGTGCCGGCCAAAATAGCCACCAAGATGGCGGCAATCGTAGGGGCGGGTAGGGAGGTAAGTACGGCGTTTTGCCCGCCGAACCAGACTTTGCTGGCCACCACAATAATGTTGAAACACAGGAACAGCGGCTGCAAGGTGGCTGCGAACTCGCGCTGGGACCACCGGGTAGTTTGAGAGTAGGCCGCCATGACCGGGCCGGACTGAGCCACCAGGGCACTCATCATGCCCCCGAGGAAACCAAAGATCAGAGACCCCGAAAAGACGGGTACCGCCCGAAAACGGGGAGCAAAAATGGAAAAGAACACCATGGCCAACATAATGATTCCCACAAAAATGGAAAATACACGGTCCGGCACAAACCGCAGTGCCACAACGGTAGCGAACAGCGCCGGCAAGGCGCTGAGCATCAGCAAGCGGAAACGATACCAGTTCACGTCTCGAAAACCGGTCACGAACAGCAGTAACGTGACTAGACCGCCGCAAATGTTTCCCCACAGAATCCCGTAGTGAGCTCCGGCTGCCACCACGAAAACCGGGACGGCAATCATGCCAAAACCCATTCCGGCCACACCCTGCACGCAGGTGCCCAGCAAGACGATTGCAGTCAAGAGGACCATTTCCATTACTTCACTATATCGCCTCGCCGCGCGGCCCCCATCATGGAATATGTTTCCTAACTGTGGGAGAGTGCGGCTTGGCGCAATATATTGCGCCAAGCCGCACATTTATCAGGGTGAGGAATTCAGCCGGGATTGGCCTAGCGTCACCGGCTGACATTGTCGCGATATGCCTCCAGGTAACGCTGATATTTCTGGGCCGTAATTTCGGCGTATTCTTCCTGCGGGATGATTTCCTCGCCTACCGGCGGTTCGTAATCCTCTAAAGACAGGGTGCTATCCAGCAGATACGCCCCCCATAGGGCGGCGCCCATCATGGAGTTTTGTTTCACCAGACAGGGGCTCAGGGTGTGTCCGAACACGTTAGCTGCCAACTGGGACCAGATGCTGGAGTGGAGGATTCCTCCCGAAATGAGGATACGCTCGGGTTCTCCGTTCAGTTTGGTTACGGCGTCGTAACACTGTTTGAGGTTGAACAACACCCCTTCCAATACGGCCTGGTAAGTCAGCTTGAAATCGTGCTTTGAGATCAGGCCCAAGAAACCGCCCTTGCGCTTGTCCCCCCAGCCGGGGTTACGTTCCCCAAAAATGAAGGGTAGAAAGACCGGCGTATCGGCAGCGTAATCCATCCCCGCTTCGAGTTCGTCGTAAGTGGTGGGGCGCAGCGACAAACCTTTGAACCAATCCACTGTGTTGCAGGCTCCTGCCGTTGCAGCCCCGGAAATCCAATTCTTTGGTCCGATATAGCACCAGGTGGACATATCCGGGTGGAGCTGCGGTTGAGGGGACGTGACCCGTAAAGCACCGGACGTGCCTACCGACAGTGTCATTTGCCCTTCGCGCAAGGCTCCCGAACCAAGCTGATTGAGAGACCCATCGGACATGGCGGGAACCACAGGGATTCCAGCCGGTAACCCCAAACTGGCTGCAGCTTGGGCGGAAAGCGGCGCCTGATAGTCGTTATCGACAATTTCTGGAAGCTGGGAAGGTTCGAGGTCAATCACCTCTAGCAGCTTTGGGTCGTATTTCCCGGTGGTGATATTAACCAGTCCGGAACCGGATGCCATACAGCGAGAAACTTTGATGGTTCCAGTCAAGCGATAGAAGTTATACGTGGCCTGGCCCATGGCGATGTAGGAAGAAATGTTGTATCCCTCTTCTTTGAGGAAGGCAAGTTTAAAGAAAGGATAGATAGCGTTGGGATAACCACCCGTGAGGTTATAGTATTCCCTGGTCAGCTGGGGTTTGCTGCGGAAAGCCTCAGCTTGGTCGGAAGCCTTGGTATTGGACCACTGCATGATGGGGGTCACCGGGTCCAAGTTAGGGTTGAACAGTCCGATGGAATGCCACACCCCAGAGAGAACAATGATGTCAATGTCTGTCCGACCCCGCAGAAGTTTCTTGGCTGCCGCCAAGCTCGCTTCATAAACCACCATGGGATCATGCAGGGTCAAATCATTATCCATGGGCGGATAGAAAGCATTTTCAACCGTAAAATCGTTCTTGACTGTGTCATAGATCATCGCTTTGGCTGAACTGGTTGATGATTCGATAACTAAAACATTCATCGCGCACTCCTAAAGTTCACGGCTTGTTTTCAGTATATCCACAGTGTCTTGCGCGGTGTACTGATTCAAGAAATCGATTTAGAAGCCAGATTAGTTACCGGTTTACCTGCTAAAGCGTGCAACAGATTGTCTACCGCACCCCGTGCCATGCGGATGCGGCTTTGGACAGTTTGGGCGCCGCTGTGCGGGGTGGCGATGACATTGGGGAAACGGAAAAGTTCGTGGTCGGGCGAGGGCGGTTCTTGCTCGTAAGCGTCCAAGGCGAGACCGGCGAGTTGACTGGCGTCCAGGGCTGCGGCGGCGGCGGACTCATCGATAATCCCCCCTCGTGAAGTATTAATCAAAAACGTACCGGGAGACATGAGACGGAACATTGCAGCATCAAACAGATGTTCAGTCTCCCGCGTGAGCGGCAGATGTAGGGAGATGAAATTGCTCTCACGCACCAGGTCAGCCAGCTCCATGCCCTGAACCGTCGGGTCGGTGTCGGGGTCAAAAAATGGGTCGTAAACCAGCACTTTCATCTCCAGACCCGTGACCAACCGGCGCAAAGCCCGCCCGATTGAGCCATATCCCACAATCCCCAAAGTGGCTTGCGACAACTCGGTACCCACCACGCGCAACCACTGTCCCTGCCGAGTCGTTTCGTTCAACTGGGTAACGTGGCGCGCCAGGGCAAACATACTGGTCAAGGCCATTTCGGCAACCGCGATGGAATTTGCTCCCGGAGTGTTGGTCACCACGACTCCGTTGTGGCCAGCAGCCTGCAAATCGACCCGATCAACCCCCACACCGTAACGAGAAATGACTCGCAGGTCAGGGAGCTGATGCAAAACCTCGGCTGAAAAATCGTCCAAACCCGCCAAAATCCCCACGCAACCGCGAGCGGCTTCGACCAGCTGGTCGGCGTCTAAGGGTTTGCCTGACTGGTTATAAGCCACCTCGTAGCCGCTGTCTTGCAAGAGATCGCGGGCAAACTCCAGCTCCGCTGAGGCAAAAGAGGTGGGTGTCACTAATATCTGTGGTTGATGGTTCTTCATGGTGTTCTCCGTGGCGGCTCAATAAATATGGTCAGCGTTGAAAACCATCCTAGTTCCCTATCGTTGTTTGTGGCTGGCCCGCGCGACGCCTTCGGGCGAATCGTCTAAAAATCTCATTATCTGCACCTGCGCAGCTATTTCAACCAAAAACGCGGCGCGTTCCAGTAGACTTTGGGTACATATCGACCGCTGAGTGCCGGCCAACAGGGTTCTTGATGAGGACTGTTGGGGTGTTTGGTGGCCAACATACAAGTGAGAGTTTGCTCTATGTTCAAAGGAGAGTTTAGATGCAACCATTTGAGATTGAGGGATGGACCCAGACTATGGGGACATTACCGCTGCTCGGCATTGCTTTAGCTGCAATCGCCGCGATTTTGGTCCTGGTCATTGTATTCAGGCTCCATGCTTTCCTGACCTTGGTTTTGGTCAGCTTCCTCACGGCCTTAGCTACTGGTTTGCCTCTGGATTCAATCGTGGGGGCGATGAAAGATGGCTTTGGAAGCACCCTGGCCTCGGTCGCGCTGCTCGTTGGCTTAGGTGCCATGCTCGGCAAGATGGTCGAGCAATCGGGAGGCGCGAAGGTACTGGCGGACACCATGATTAATCTCTTCGGTGAGAAACGTGCCCCCCTTGCTTTGGGTGTGGCATCCCTGATTTTGGGCTTCCCCATCTTCTTTGATGCGGGCTTGATCGTGATGCTGCCGATTGTTTTCGCAGTGGCGAAGCGGCTAAAAGGTTCCATCGTCCTCTACGCGATTCCAACCGCGGCCGCGTTCTCGGTCATGCACGTTTTCCTCCCGCCCCACCCTGGCCCCGTTGCCGCAGCCGATTATTTCCATGCCAATGTGGGTTTGGTGATGCTGCAAGGTTTCATCATCGTCATTCCGACCTTCATTCTCTCCGGTTACCTGTGGGCTAAATTCATTGCTCCCCGCGTTAAGGTGGAGGCTTCCCACGTGTTCGGTAACGTGTCGGATGATGAACTTCCTGATAATCTCCCTTCGGTAGGTACCATCATCGCGTTGCTGCTGCTGCCCGTACTGTTAATTTTCATGAACACCGGGTTTTCGACCCTGTCCAAGGTCGGAGTTATCAGCGGTGATGCCAGCTGGGTGAAGTTCCTCATCACTTTGGGCGAGACTCCCATAGCGCTGCTGATTTCGACTCTGGTGTCGATTGCGGTACTTGGCGGCAGGATTTCTAAGGACAAAACTGTTTTGGAAAAGGTGGTTGATTCCGCTTTGGGACCAATCTGTTCGGTGGTGCTCATCACCGGCGCCGGCGGTATGTTCGGTGGGGTTTTGCGTGCTTCGGGAATCGGTGACGCGTTGGCTAAATCGATGGAAGATTTGGGTATTCCGCTCTTGCTGGCTGCCTACCTGATTGCGGTGGCTCTGCGTCTCGCACAAGGGTCGGCCACGGTTGCGCTGGTTACGGCCGCTTCACTGTTGGCTCCGGCGGTCGAACAGGCGGTGTCTGCCGGTCATCTTTCGCAGTGGGGCGTGGTCTGCATCACTATGGCTGCGTCTGCGGGTTCGGTGTTTGCTTCACACGTCAACGATTCTGGTTTCTGGCTGGTTGGTCGATTGACGGGTATGGATGTAAAGACCACCCTGAAGGTGTGGACCGTGCAGCAACTTCTCGAATCAGTCATCGCTTTCGCTATCGTGGCGCTGCTTTTCATCTTTGCTTAGAGCGAAGTCCGCGAAATTATGAGTAACTGGTTCGATATTTCTGGTCGAGCCGCCCTAGTAACCGGATCTAACCGGGGACTAGGGCTGGCTCTGGCCACTGGATTAGCAAAAGCTGGGGCACACGTCACTCTGCAAGGCCGGGATGCCACGAAAGTTTCCCAAGCAGCCCAGCAGTTGTCGCAGTCCTTGGGGGTCCCGGTCGGACACCTGGTTTTTGATGTCACGAATGCCCAGGACGCCGAGCAGGCTCTCAATGACTTTATGGACAGCCAGGGCACGCCAGATATCCTGGTCAACAACGCTGGCATCCAGCGTCGTCACCCCATCACCGAGTTCCCCACCGAAGAATGGGACGCGGTCATCAACACGAATCTTTCTTCCGTGTTCTACGTGACGAAACCGGTAGCGCAGCGCATGGTGGAACGCGGCAGTGGCAAAGTCATCATGGTCGGTTCCGTGCAGTCTCGGCTAGCGCGGCAAACCATTGCTCCGTACTGCGCCTCTAAAGGCGGCGTAGCGATGTTTGCCCAAGGCCTCGCGGCGGATCTATCGCGCTACAACATCCAAGTCAATACGCTGTCTCCCGGATACTTTGCTACCGAGATGAACACCGATTTGTGGCAAGACCCGCAATTTGATGCCTGGCTGAAAGCCCGGACTCCGGCGGGACGTTGGGGAAAGTTCGACGAGCTGATGGGGACACTCATATATCTGTCCTCCGAGGCGTCGAATTTTGTCACCGGACAAAATATTTTCGTTGATGGTGGAATGACCAGCGTGGTCTAGATCATCAGGTCGAAACGCCACAGGGAGGTAATGAATGACTGACATGAAACAGGTGCGTATCAACGCCAAGGAAGAAATGGAATCCTGCTGCGTGCCTCGCCCTGAGCCCGGTAAAGGTCAGGTGCTGGTGAGGGTCGCTTGGGCCGGTATCTGCGGTTCGGATTTGCACTATTTCTTTGATGGACAGGTCGGTGCTTTCAAACTGCGCGAACCGCTGGTGCCAGGTCATGAAATAGTCGGTATCGTCGCTAAGGACCCCTCTGGGACCTACGCGCCAGGAACGCCGGTTACCCCGCATCCGGCCACCTTCGGCCAGCCCCAAGCCGCCTACAGTGATTCACCTCACTTGTGGCCGGGGGGAGCCTACCTTGGATCGGCCTCCACCTGGCCCCACACCCAAGGGGGTATGAGCGAATACCTCCTGTTACGACTTGACCAAATCAACGCTTTGCCACCGGATTTGCCGTTGAAACGCGGGGTGCTGACCGAACCTTTGTGTGTCGGTTTGCACGCCTTACATCGTCTCCAGGCAGCCACAGGATGGCAGAATTTGGCGGGTCGGAACGTGGCGGTAATCGGGGCGGGTCCAATTGGGTTGCTGGCCGCCGGCGCGGCCCAGAGCCTGGGAGCCCAGGTCAGCTGTATAGATGTGCAGGACGCCCCTCTGCAGCGAGCTCAAGCCCTGGGAGTAGACCACGTGTATAACTCGACTGTGACTGAACCCGAGGCTGGAGCTTTCGATGCGGTCCTGGAATGCGCGGGCGTGTTTCCCGCCATTTCACAAGCCTTCCAGATTTGCCGTCCTCGTGGCACAGTGGTTCAGGTGGGAATGGTCCCCGCGATTGATGGGCCGGTCAATTTAGCACCCTTGATTTCCAAAGAAATCACCTATTTGGGAACGTTCCGTTTCCTAGACGAAATCGACCAAGCATTGGAAATCTTGGTTGCCGCTCCGCAGTTAGAATCCGTCATTACGCACGAGTTCAACGCTGACGAAGCTGAAAAAGCCTTCCACACGGCCAAAGACAGTGCCGCGTCCGGCAAAGTAATAGTCAACCTATGGTTTGAGGAGTGAAAACTTATGACAGCAAAAGCAGATGTAGCAGTAATCGGAACCGGCGTGATGGGACGTTCTTTGGCGCGCAACTTCGCACGTCACGGACACACCGTTGCCCTGTTTGATGTTTCTCCTGGGCGGGCTGCTCAGGTGGCGCAAGAGCACAGTGCGGAAGGAGCCTTTATCCCGGCTCAGGATCCGGTGAAGTTGGCCGAATCGATGTCCACCCCTCGGGTAGCCATTTTGCTGGTGCCAGCGGGTGAACCGACTGACAAGGCTATCGATATGCTCGGGGAAGTTTTCTCCGCCGGGGACATCATCGTAGATATGGGCAACTCTTTCTACCTTGACACCGAACGACGGGAAAAGCTGGTTACTGAGCGCGGACTGCACTTTGTCGGTTGTGGAATCTCAGGAGGGGAATCCGGGGCTCTCAACGGACCCTCCATCATGCCTGGCGGTGCCCAAAAGGCTTACGAGAGGCTGGGGCCCCTGTTGGAATCAATTTCGGCCCATTATCAGGGCGAACCGTGCTGCACCTGGGTAGGCCCGGGAGGGGCGGGACACTACGTGAAAATGGTGCATAACGGGATTGAATATGCCGATATGGAACTGCTCAGTGAGGCTTACCAGCTATTACGTTACAGAAACGGAATGAGTCCGGCTGAGATTGGCGAGGTGTTTTCTCGCTGGAACGAGGGCCCGCTGCATTCTTATCTGTTAGAAATATCCGCCGATATTTTGCAGCATACCGATGAAAAAACGCAGCAGCCTTTCATCGACATTATTTGTGACGAGGCTGGTCAAAAGGGTACGGGTTCGTGGACTGTGCAAAACGCGCTGACCCTGGGGGCTGGTTCCACCATCATTGCGGCGGCCACTTTTGCTCGGGCGGTATCCTCGCAAAGAGTCCACCGGAACTTGGCCCGTGAGGTCTTAGGAGAGCTGGTTCCTGACACTGCCCCCGGGGGGCCAGATTTGCTAGATAATCTGGAAAAAGCCGTCTATGGGGCAAAAATTGTGGCGTACTCTCAAGGACTGTCGCAAATCCAAGCCGCCTGTAAGGAATACGGTTGGGAAGTCGACCTGGCCAAGCTGGCAGGCATTTGGCGTGCCGGCTGCATCATCCAAGCCCGGCTCCTGCAAGACATCATGGAAACTTACAAGGATGGCGACTTTGATACCCCGCTGTTGCTGAAACCTGCCATCAGCGCGGTCATTAGAGACGCCCTGCCCGCGTGGCGCGCGGTGGTCAGTGACGCGATCAAAGCCGGGATAGCTCTGCCTGCTCTCAGCGCTGGCTTGGCATATCTGGATTCCTTGCGTTGCCCATCTCTGCCGACAGCTCTGGTGCAGGCCCAAAGGGACTTCTTCGGGGCGCATACCTATCGCCGGCGGGACAGTGAGGGAAGTTTCCATACCCGTTGGGAGAAACCGGAACGTCCGGAGATATCGCTCTCCTAGCAGTAACTATAAGTTAACGTGGTTCACCCGATAGGGTAGTGTCACCAGCAGTACGGTGTGGTTTTCAGCGAGTTGCCGCAATCTCTAGGGCAGCAGCAGCCCGAGCGGCAATTTCGCTGAAATCACCCTGGGCAATTAACTGTCGAGTGGCGATCCAAGAGCCCCCGCAGGCCGCCACCTGTGGGTGAGCCAGATACTGCGCCAGATTTTCCGTTGAGATACCACCGGTCGGAACAAACTGTATCTGTGGGAAAGGACCTGAAAGTGCGGAAATAACCGGCAGCCCGCCCGAGGCTTCCGCGGGGAAGAACTTGACGTACTGCAATCCCGAATTGACCGCTTTCATCAGCCAAGAAGCATCGGTAGCGCCCGGCAACACCGGCACTTGGTTCGCCTGGCAGTAATCCACTAGGTCTTGATCGTAACCGGGCATGACCAGGTACTTGGCCCCCGAATCTATGGCGGTTCGAGCCTGTTCCAGATTCGTGACGGTGCCCGCACCCACCAAAATATCGCTGTGCTGGGACATCTGCGCGATAGCCTCAGCTGCCGCGGCAGTGCGGAAAGTGACCTCAGCGGTGGTGATGCCTCCGGCAAGCAAAGCGTCCGCCAATGCCACGGCATCTTTCGCATCGTCTAAAACTACTACCGGTATGAGGGGATTTTTCTTGATCACCGCGTCCATATCCATCATGGTTCCTCCTGAAATTCTTGAGCCCTTGTCTGCTGGGCATTTTGCCTGACTGTTACGGAGTTCTGAAAAGGCTGGCACATCGCCCAATCGTGAAACATCGTTACCATCATTTTAAGATTTCATGAGGTGTGAAATGGTCGTAATCAAGCTAGATTGCACAAGGCGAGGGTGGTGTTTGTGGTGTTGCGCCTGAAACGACCAATTGTGGTCGTTTCTTAACGGCTTCACCGTTTTCGCGGCGGCTCATGCGAGCGTTGCTCGCTGCCGCCCGCGCCGGTGAACCGGGGGTTCGAATCCCTCGCGGAGGGCGAGGGTGGTGTTTGTGGTGTTTCGCCTGAAACGACCAATCATGGTCGTTTCTTAACGGCTTCACCGTTTTCGCGGTGGCTCTTGCGAGCGTTGCTCGCTGCCGCCCGCGCCGGTGAACCGGGGGTTCGAATCCCTCGCGGAGGGCGAGGGTGGTGTTTGTGGTGTTTCGCCTGAAACGACCAATCATGGTCGTTTCTTAACGGCTTCACCGTTTTCGCGGTGGCTCTTGCGAGCGTTGCTCGCTGCCGCCCGCGCCGGTGAGTTTCCCCACAACGGTTTTCAAGACCGTCACATTCGGCCGCTCTGTCAGCCCTCCAGCGCGAAAAGCGTGATATCGATTCTAGCAGGTGAAAACTGAAGCGCCGACTTTTGGAAAATTTGGAGGAATTTCGCTAGAGTTAAAACCCTTGGAGACGTGGCTGAGCGGCCGAAAGCGGCACCCTGCTAAGGTGTTAGGGGCCTTGCCCCTCGCAGGTTCAAATCCTGTCGTCTCCGCCAAACCCGCGTCACTTAGGGTGACGCGGGATTTTTCATTTGTGCTGGCACGTCCCCATTCTCTTTATCGTGCGATATCCGCTCGACTCGGCTCTATGACTTTTTGATAAATTCTTTCAGTTTCACCGGTTATTCGAGATAGTGTTGAACTATGCGTCGTTCCAAAATAGTCTGCACTCTCGGCCCAGCCACCAACACGGAGGAAAAGATTCGTTCGTTGATGCACGCCGGAATGAATGTGGTGCGCATCAACCGTTCCCATGGCACCCAAGCTGAGGCGGATGAGCAAATCGCTCTGGTGCGCAAAGTTGAGAAAGAATTTGAAAACCCCGTGGCTATCCTAGTTGACCTGCAGGGTCCCAAGATTCGTTTGGGTACGTTCACAAATGGTGTTGAAAGCCTCATTTTGGGCCAGGATTTCACCATCACCACCCGTGACGTACCGGGGGACTCCAGCCTTGTTTCAACTACGTTCAAAGGATTGCCAGGAGACTGCCATCCCGGCGATTTGCTGCTGATTGACGACGGCAACGTTCAGGTACGGGTGACTCGCGTCGAGGGTGAGGACGTGGTGACGAAAGTTGAAGTTCCGGGAGAAGTATCGGATCATAAAGGATTGAACTTGCCGGGCGTGGCCGTATCGGTACCTGCTCTTTCTGAAAAAGATGAGGATGATTTACGCTGGGCGCTGACTCGGGAAGTTGACTACATTGCCTTGTCTTTTGTACGCCGAGCGGCTGACTTGGATGACGTACACAAGGTGATGGATGAAGTCGGACATTACCTTCCGGTTATCGCCAAGATAGAAAAACCCCAGGCTGTGGACAATTTGCAGGAAATTATTCAAGCTTTTGATGCCGTTATGGTGGCTCGCGGCGATCTTGGGGTGGAGATGCCGCTGGAGGAAGTCCCCACCGTACAAAAGAGGGCGATCGAATTGTGTCGTGCAGAGGCGAAACCTGTCATCGTGGCTACCCAGGTACTGGAATCCATGATCTACAATGCCCGCCCCACCAGGGCAGAAGCCTCAGACTGTGCCAATGCGGTGTGGGATGGTGCTAGTGCGGTGATGCTTTCCGGAGAGACAGCAGTGGGCAGCTATCCGATTCAAGCCGTGGAAACTATGGCAAAAATTATCGAAGCAGCGGAAGAACTAGGCACGCGTCACTTTGCGAAACTCAAGGATGGCGACCTTGATTGGGAATCAATCATCGCACGTCATGCACTTTTAATTGCGAAGTCAACCAATTCTAAATTCGTGGCGGCCTTCACTAATTCCGGAGCTACAGCTCACCGGCTGGCTCGGTTGCGTTCCACGATACCTCTGTATGTGTTCTGTTACCACGAGCAAGTCCGGCGCCAATTGGCTTTGGAATGGGGAATTCAAACCTATCCCGTTAAAATGGCGCAGCGACTTTTTTCAATGATTCATGATGCGGAAGATATTTTGCTGGAACGCGGTATTGTTCAACCAGACGAGGTGGCTGTGTTCGTCGGAGGCCTTCCTCCAGGGCAAAGGGGAAGCACCAACACTATCCGATTGCACCGGGTCTGTTCATATGACGATATTTGATTCTATTAATTGACACGGTTGACATGATGAAGATAGTAAGACGGAACTGAAGTGCCCAGTCTATGATGACTAACGCCTCATTCCAGAATTTGTGTTGCCTCTGCCACAGAAAATAGTAGCGGTTATACCCACAGCGCTTCGTGGTATTCAGCACTAAGAGGGTGATCCAGGTTACCTTGTGCAATCGCGGCGGGTGCGGAGGGGGCATTGGGCAGACGCGGTGCCAACAATGCTCTCACTGAATGATAAATATCGGGAGCTCCTGGCCATACGGTGTCATCTGGTAGGTTGTTTGCGTTGAGCTCGCCGACCCAATAGCCATCAGCTTGGATGACATGTGCCTCCAAGAAGTCCCACCAACGGTAGTAAAGTTCGAAGTAGGGCTCTAATTCTTCTGCAGTGGCTCCCTGTTCGCGCAACGCAAAAGCCAGGGATACCAATGACTGGATAGCTTCCGTAAGGACCCAGGTAAACCGTTGACGCATCAAAGGTTTACCGTGATAGTCCACGGTAAAGAAAATACCGCTGTGGCCGTCTTTGTACCATGAATCCGCGGCTGTCCGATCGAAAATCTCTCGTGCCACCTGCAAATAATCTTTCGGGGGTTCGAGACCATTGTTTTGTAAAGCGGCAGCTACTTGGATAATTTTCCGTGACCAGCCAAAATTGTGTCCGACATTGATTCCATAGGGTCGGCGCGGGTCAGCTGGGGTGCCGACATTGTAGTTTCGGTCCAGGTTCCAATTTCCATCGAAGTGTTCCGGAACTCGCCAATTGTTTTTTCTGGCTTGTTCCATGGCAAAAGTGACAATTCGCGCGGCTCGTTCAATCCACTTTTTGTCTTGAGTGGCATCACCGACAGCGAGAAAAGCCGAGACGGCGTGCAGGTTTGAGCTCATGCCGTGATAGCTTTCCATCTCTGAAAAATCGCGTTCGAAGTTTTCGTTTACACGGCCAAGTTCTTCGTCCCAAAAGTATTTCTCTTCGACTTTGATGGCTTGTTTCAGTAAGTCTTTAGCGCTACTGACAGGGGTTAATGAAGCTGCGGCAGCTGCCTCCAAAAGATAGGACATAGCCCGTGAGCTTTTCCGATTCCCCTCTGTTCCCGCAGGTATGCCACGCGTATTTGCTAATTTTTGGCGTTCTTGAATTGGTTCAATCAAAGAAAACCAGCCATCGTAGTCAGGATCTTTGAATGCATATGTGATGGCTTGGACTCCGTGTTCGCACCGTCGCAGAGAACCGGGGATTCCCAATAGCGAAGCTACGGCATAAATGTAGGTCGAGCGAGCCGTCAAATCGAGATCCACAGGTTTTGCTGTATCGACGCTCCCATCTCTGCGAATGTATCCAAAACCGCCGTGAATGTATGCATTCTGGCCGTATTCCAGCACCGTTTGCATGTGATTGCCGAGCCAGCGAACATGTTCTGTGGAATCGAATCTTGGCATTGTCGCTCCCTCCTCACCAGCCATCGATACGAAAATTTTACCCGTTGATTCCTAAGTTTTTTGGACTTCGGTTGAATTTTCAACACTTATTAATTGCTTGAGAGAGTAAGTTTCGCGTTGCGTTCGGCAGATTTTTATCTGGTAACCGATTCACCCTGGGGGCTTCGAGTACTTCAAAGTCCCATTACTTGAGTGAGAGCTTCCAAGACTGCGCCTGCACCCTGCTTCGTGTCCGGCAGGGTAGTGGCGGCAGCGGCTGCTTTTACTTCGGGTCGGGCATTTCCCATGGCGACCCCGTAACCAGCGGTTCGCAGCAGGGGGATATCGTTACCGCCGTCTCCGATGGCAATAGTGTGACCCAAGTCAACCCCTAAATTCGCGCAAACAGTGGCAAGTCCGTGCCCTTTTGAAGTTTCCGGAGGGTTAATGTCCAGCCAGGAACGCCACCCGATGGCGTGTTCCACACCGGTAAAATCTATGCGTTTGACCGCGCGATGAAATTCCTCATTATTCAACTGGGGTTCACGAATGACCACCCGGGAAACCGGGGTCGCCAAAAGTGTTTCGAGGTCTTGCACCTCCAGGGTTTCACGCAGTTCTCCGGGAGGGAAGGGCTTGGAAACCCGGAAACCGAGTGGATTGTCCTCCACTCCAATGCAGGCTTCGGGAAGCACCTGGAGTACGCGAGCCACTATGGGACGCGGGTCGAAAGTGTACTGATTCGTCAGGGCGTAACCGTCAGTTTGCGTATAATGACCGACCAGGGAGCCGTTGGCGCTGGCAATCCAGGCACTTTCCAGTTCCAGCCCTTCCACCACCGGCAGGGTTGCCGGAACGGAACGTCCTGTGGTGATGCAGATGTGCACCCCACCAATACGGAGTCGATCGGCATATTCCTTTACTTTGGGATAAATCTGCTGTTCGGGGGTGACTATGGTGCCGTCAATGTCCAGGGAGACCAACACGTCACGAGGATTTTTGGGCAAGCCCATTAGTCCCAGCGCGATAGCGTGGCGTGTGACTTGTTCGGTGTACTCGCCCAAAAAAACCTCCGGTATCGGGTTAATATCGTGCTAAAAAGCTATGCAAGTTATTTACCTGGTTGACTGACAGGTTCCAGAACTTCCAACCCGCCCAGATAGGGACGCAATCCGGCAGGGACCCGCACCGAACCATCGGCCTGCTGGTGGTTTTCTAAAATAGCCACAATCCAGCGCGTAGTTCCCAACGTTCCGTTCAAAGTGGCGCAAACCTGCGGTTTTCCTTCCGCATCGCGGTAGCGAATTCCCAGGCGTCGCGCCTGGAAAGTCGTGCAGTTGGAGGTAGACGTTACTTCCATAAACCGCTTCTGGGTGGGCAGCCAGGCTTCGCAGTCAAACTTTTGCGCCGCGCTGGAACCGAGATCCCCGGCCGCTGTATTGATGACTCGATAGGGTAGTTCCACCTTGGCGAGCATTTCGCGTTCCATATTGAGCAGCTTTTGATGCTCCGCCAGCGCATCTTCGGGCTTGCAATAGGAAAACATCTCGACTTTGTGGAACTGGTGGACGCGAATAATGCCGCGCGTATCCTTGCCGTAGGAACCCGCTTCGCGCCTAAAGCATGCTGACCAGCCGGTATAGCGCTTGGGACCGGCGGAAAGGTCAATGATTTCTCCCGTATGATAACCAGCCAAAGCAACTTCCGAAGTTCCAGTGAGGTACAAATCATCTGCCGGTAGGTAGTAAATCTCGTCCGAGTGCTCGCCTAGGAATCCCGTCCCGCTCATAGTCTCAGGTGACACCATGCACGGCGTAATCATCGGGGTGAACCCGTGAGCCATGGCGGTGTCAAAGGCGGCGTTGAGGATGGCGAGTTCGAGGCGCGCGCCCACGCCCTTCAGATAGTAGAACCGCGCCCCCGAAACTTTGGCGCCCCGATCAGTGTCGATAGCGTCCAAACCGATACCCAGGTCGAGATGATCCTTGGGGGTGAAGCCTTCCGCCTCAAAGTCGCGAATCGGCACGCCCTCCTGACCCAGTACCTCGTAATCGTCTTCGCCGCCGGAAGGAACCCCGTCCAAAATCAGGTTTTCCAGCACCATCGCGGCCTTCTTGGCTTCCTCGGCGGCCTCATTAGACGTAACTTCTAAAGCTTTGACTGTTTCGCTCAGCTTCTTGGCTTGCTCCAGCAGGGCGGGGCGTTCCTCTTTCGAGGCGCTGCCGATGGTCTTTGAAAAGGCCTTTTGTTCGGCGCGCGCTGTTTCAAAAGCGGTCAGCGCCGCCCGGCGGCGTTCGTCAGCGGCTAAGGCCTGGTCTACAGTTGCGGGGTCGTTACCGCGAGCCACCTGGGAGGCCCGCATCGGTTCCGGATTGTCTTTCATCGCACGCAAATCAATCATGCTTAAAGCATAACCGTTTTGCGCCTCATCTTTAGATAGCGCGGCTCGCTAGCGAACTCACACCGCGCGACCGGAGACGACCTGTTCCATCCAGGCTTGTGCCGTGGCGAAATCCATATTCGCCGTCCCCCGCACAATCTGGGTGCGCATCCGATCCGCCCGCGGGTAGGAGCCTAAAAACCGCACTTCCGGGCAGGTTCGGTGCAGCCCCATCAAAGCATCTTTGACACGTTCTTCAAAAATATGGCCCTCGATATCAATGGAAAAGGCATAGCGGTCAAAGTGCCCTCCGACCGGGCGTGATTCGATGCGCGAAAGGTTTACTCCCCGTGCCGAAAACTGTTCTAGCATGGTCAGCAGGGCGCCGGATTCATTGTCCGGTAACGTAACTTGAACTGTGGTTTTGTCTGCCCCTGTGGGGGGAGGAATGGCTCCGGGAGGGGAAACTAGGACGAATCGGGTTTGGGCGCTGTCGTCATCGGCAATCCCCTCCGCGAGAGTTTTTCCGCCATAGGCCGAAGCGGATACTGCGGAGCAAAGGGCCGCGTCATAGCCGCACGAGGCGTCCTCCATCAGCAGTTTGGCGGCCGCGGCGGTGGAAGTGGTCGGGATATGAGTCACCTCGCCGATATGCTGCTCCACCCAACAACGAGTTTGCGCCCAGGCGTGCGGATGCGTGCCGATTCGTTTAATCCGACTCAACTCAAGCCCAGAATCTGCCCGCACCATCAACGCAAAGGCAATCGGTACTAAAACTTCACCCACAATCGTCAAGGGCTGACCGTGAGCTAAAGCGTCCAAAGTGGCGTTAACGCCGCCTTCAACGGAGTTCTCAATAGGCACGACAGCGCGATCGGCCTCGCCGGTACGAACCAGGTGCAGAGCAGATTCGACGCCGGCAGCGGGAATCAAGGTGGCGTCACGGGGTGTGATTTCACGGGTTGCTTGCTCGCTAAAAGTCCCAAAAGGTCCCAGGAAGGAAACTCGCAAAGGACCTCTCACCTCCGGTCCGGGAAGTGATGTTCCAGTCGAATTCGATGATGCCGGGTTGTTTGATACAGTGTTCATAGATGGTACTCCTCAAAATAATTATCGCGAAGCAGCGCAATTTCCACAAAAATCGGTATGATTTTAACCATGCAGACAAAAGTCAAGCCCGCTGTTATGCCTCCACGCCCGACGTCGGGGCGGACGGGCAACGGTACGCGTAAACCGATTAAGCGTTCTTATAAGCCGCTTCCGACGACGCGTTACCTGGTTGCTGGTTTGACCGCGATTATTGTCAGCATGGGACTCATCGCCGGGGCGATGAGCTCAACCAATACTTTTGACACCAGGCCCTGGGATCCTTCCCAAGAAATGCACTGGGATCCGTTCGAGCATCATATGATTGCTGGTTTGGATGTGGGCTCTCTCAGTGAGGCGGGACGTCGTACTTCTGAGGCAATCAAACCTAAGACGGGTGCAACTCCCGCAGAAACTAATACGCAGACAAAGACTGAGAAAACTCCCGAGGCGACGGTCGATGAGTCTCCGGCCTCAGGCCAAGCCAATCCAGAGCCTTCCTCAGCCAATGAGACAAAGTCGTCTTCTACTGTCGTACAGACTTTTGAAGTTCCTGGCGCGCCCCAAGAGCCGACCGCTTCAGAAGCTCCCGCTGGGGCGCCTCCCGTGGCTATGGGTTCCATCTCTAAGGGTTCTCCAGTTGACCCGGTTCACGAGGTCGCGGTCCCAAAAGCATAGCCACCGGAGCGTCTTCATCGGTCTCCAGTTTGGGTGGTGCCTCCGGTACGGTCAGTATGGCTGCCCAGATGAGCCGCGCGCCGCTATTAGTTTTGTTGGGTGCGCAATGGCGTTGGGATGACGATTCCCTGGCCGACCCGGACTTACGAGGACTCCTGGAAAGTTCCACCCGCGCAAATTCGGTGGTGCGTACCAAAGCGAACACCACTGTTCCGGCTGCCGGTTTTCGGACGTTGGCGACAGGAAACCGGATGGGCTCAAGTGAAAGAAACTGGAGCCTCGGTCGGGCGGTGCTGGATTCCGGTACAAACTTGCGCCTCTTTGGTGATGGAGCGGCGGCCGGTCTGGGTTTCGTGCACCCTGACGCACCGGGCACCAAGCTTCCCGATTCCCTGAGTTTTTCTCCGGCATCCAGCTACCGGGGGGCCAGCCCAGAAGTTTTTGCGGACCTGCTCAGCCAGGTCATGACTCCCGGAGCGGTCGTCGTGGTCGATATGAGGGTATTTTCCCGCCGCCTGCAGCCCCAAATTATTCGCGCCGCCTGGCAGCGCGGCGATGATTCGGGCTGGAATACCATTGTTGCCTCAATAGCTGATGATAAATCGGCGGTGAATCGGGAATCCGATGTTTACCTAGTTGACAAATCCGTGCCTCAAAAAGCCATTGTTCCGCCGGGAAATCCCAGGCTGCAGGTTTTTGCGGCGCGCGGCCCCCAGTTTGGCAATGGGGGCGCGACCTCGGCTTCCACCCACCGACCGGGGTGGGTGCAAACCGCCGACCTGACCGCCACCATCTTGGACTATGTCGGAGCTCAGAAACCAGCGTGGGTACAAGGCTCAACCATCACTACGGGAAATGTGGTCACAGTGGAGTCTCTCGCGTCGGCAGCGCGCCGGGCCGCGATGATCCGCAATGTCCAAGTTTGGTTCCTTCCCGGCTTGGGGGTGGGGCTGGCTTTGTTGTTGATTGTGGCAGTATGGACACTGAATCGTCGCACTCACCCTCGGCTGGGTGAGGAGTGGGCACAGCCCCGGGCGCTGCTGGGGTTTTGGCGAATGGTCGCAACCTTCGCCGCCCTCATTCCGGCCATGGCGTACTTCATGAACTTGGCGCCGTGGTGGGAACTTGGACCAGCCGACACGGACGTGGCTGCCGCCAGCTACCTGTGGTTGGGGTGCCTGCTCCCGGTCATCCTTAGTGCCCTAGCGGCGATAGTCTGGAGCGTTTTGGGCTTGAATTCCCTCCTCGGCCCGCTCTTCATAATAAGCATATCATCGCTGATAGTAGGGGTACTTGACCCCTTAATTGGTTCTCCGATGGTGCTGGATTCCATCATGGGGCTGCAATCAACGGTCGGGGGGCGTTTTTTCGGCATCGACAATGTCATGTTCGCGGTACTCGCTACCGGGGCGCTCACCCTGGCTACGGTGGCCTACGGGCTGGTAGAGGAACGCAAACAACCAAATGTCTCAGAAAAGTCCCTGATGGTAGTGCTAATAGTGCTAGCTGGCGCGGTGATTATTCTGGACTCAGCCCCCAGCCTGGGGGCAGATTTCGGCGGCACGATGGCTCTGGTTCCCGGCTTTGCCATCCTGTTCTTAAAATTCAATCGAAAACCTCTAACAATCCTATCATCTGCGACGATAGCCTTATTGACCGTAGTCGTAGCAGCTATATTTGCTTATTTAGATTGGTTGCGGCCCGCCGATGAACGCACTCATTTGGGCAATTTTATGGATACGCTCGCACAGGGGCGAGTGTTGCCGGTACTGATTAACAAATCTACGATGGTTTGGAATGCTGGCTGGCCGGCGTGGCTGATTATTAGTGTCATTCTGGCTATTCTCTTGGCCCTGGCGATTATTCTGGCCCCGCTGTTTGCCAATATGCGCAACCCCTACCGACGTGACTACGGCTGGCTGTGGGGCAGCGTTGGCGCCAAGCTAAAACCCGAAGGAATCACTTGGAATCATGCGGAAAGAGCCTTATTTATGGCTTGGTGTACCACGATGGTGGTGGGAATGCTGCTCAATGATTCTGGAATCCTGCTGGGTATGGCGGGAGCCGCGGTCATGTTCCCAGCCATCTTGGCGCAGGGATGTCACAAATTCCTAACAGACCAGCCTCAGCGCTAACCGCTCAACGCAACGTTATTTCAGGCAGTAAACCTCACCGGGCTGTTGCTTACTCGCCGCGGCTAGGCGTAGCCGAAGTGGAGCGCGCACATGGCGCACAAAGCGTGTCGCTGCGGCCAGGAATACATCTCGGAATTGGCTCAGCCGGTGACGATACCCTGCCATATCGTTGCCGGTAGCCCGGTGGGTCAGGTCGCAGGGAACTTCCTGCACCGAGTACCCCTTCACCAAAAGGTCGATAGTCATGCCGGTTTCCACACCCCACTTGTGTGCCAAAGGTTGACAATCGAAAAACGCTTCCGCACTCAGGCAACGCTGACCGGACAGAGGCTGGAGAGGTTCCCACCCGGTCGCCCAGCGAATCGCTCGACGCGACAGACGCGTCACAAAACCGTGACCGCCGGCACCGGCTTGGCGCGGCAGGGCAGCTATGGCACAGTCCGTGCGTCCCTCCATTACCGCCTCAACCAGCGGGAAAGTCTGGGCGGCAGAATCGCCCAAGTCCGCGTCCAGAAACAGGATGAGACGGCGAGGACCGTCCTCGGGGTCGCGCATGGCCGCGACTTTTGCCCCAGTCTCCATCGCGCTGGCCTTACCGCGGTTGACGGAATGGCGCACCACCACAGCACCGGCACTGCGCGCGGCTTCTCCCGTATTGTCGCTGGAACCATCATCAATCACCACGAATAAATCCGCTCGGGGCAGTGCCTTGCAGGCACGAATAGTCGCCCCAATCGAATCGGCTTCATCCTTGGCAGGGATGATGACCGCGACTTTCTGGTTCGGATCGGGAACGGTTGCGGCGGAGTTCTTGCTGTTTTCCTGGTCAGTTTCTGGCACGTGTGCAATTTTAAAGCCCCATTAAGCCAAATGCGAGTTTTCGACGCTAAAAGTTTCCGGTTTTTGCCCTCTAAACCTCCGCGCCGGAACAGAAATTAGTGAAACAATGAGGCTATGCATGAACGAGCTGGACAACTTGCCAAACCGGAAGACCTAATCAACGTTGATGAAGTCATCAGCGCTTACTATGACCTGGAACCCGATGTAAACGAGCCTGCACAGGCAGTTTCGTTCGGGACTTCGGGGCATCGCGGATCATCTTTGGACCGCGCCTTTAATGAGGCTCATATCGTAGCCACCACGGCCGCGATTGTTGAATACCGACAGTCGCAAGGCTATGACGGACCCCTGTTCATCGGCCGCGATACGCACGCCCTGTCCGAGCCGGCGTGGCGTACCGCTCTGGAAGTCCTCGCGGGGATGGAAGTGCGCACTCTGACGGATGCGCGCGATTCTTTCACCCCCACGCCCTCCGTGTCCCACGCCATCCTCAAGGCTAATGGGGCGGGCACTGCCGGAGGCGTGCGGCTGAGCGGGACTGGTTTGGCTGACGGTATCGTCGTTACCCCTTCGCACAATCCGCCTCGTGATGGTGGATTTAAATACAACCCGCCCAGCGGAGGTCCCGCCGATTCAGACGCGACTTCCTGGATTGCTAATCGTGCCAACGAAATTTTGCGCCAGGGGTGGCGTTCCGTACCGAGAAACCCGCATCCTGAGCAATCGGATTTCATCGGGAAAACAGATTTTCTACCTTCATACGTTGATTCATTGATTGACGTAGTTGACGTTGAGGCGATTCGGTCTGCGGGAATCCGTATCGGGGCTGACCCCTTGGGCGGGGCTTCGGTAGACTATTGGGCCGCCATCGCAGAGCACTACGGGTTGAACCTGACGGTGGTGAACGAAAAGGTCGATCCGCGCTGGTCTTTCATGACTTTGGACTGGGACGGCAAGATTCGGATGGACTGCTCCTCACCATACGCGATGGCTTCTCTGCGTCAGGTGATGGAAGGCGGTTCGGCTCCCTATGATATTGCGACTGGAAATGATGCTGATTCGGACCGTCACGGTATCGTTACTGCCGACGGCCTGATGAATCCGAATCACTATCTGGCGGTGGCAATCGAGTACCTGTTCACCCACCGTCCGCACTGGGCACAGGGCTGTGCCGTAGGTAAAACCCTGGTGTCCTCGGCCTTAATTGACCGGGTGGTGGCCGATATGGGACGCAAACTTGTCGAGGTCCCCGTCGGTTTCAAGTATTTTGTGCCGGGGTTGCTCGATGGGTCCGTAGGTTTCGGCGGCGAGGAATCCGCCGGCGCATCTTTCCTGCGCAAAGACGGTACGGTGTGGACCACCGACAAGGACGGGTTGATTGCGGCTTTGTTGGCCTCCGAGATCCTTGCAGTGACCGGAAAAACTCCCAGCGCTTTGCACGAGGAACAGGTGGCCCGGTTTGGTGCCTCCGCTTACGAACGAGTGGACGCCCCCGCTACCAAGGCGGAAAAGACTAAACTCGCGGCCTTGGCACCCGAAGACGTTGCGGCCTCGACTCTGGGCGGGGAACCGATTGTCGACCGCCTGGTTCAGGCGCCGGGCAACCACGCAGCTATCGGCGGGTTGAAAGTCACCACCAAGGACGCTTGGTTCGCCGCGCGTCCCTCGGGCACCGAAGATATTTATAAGATTTATGCCGAATCGTTTAAGGGTCCCGAGCATCTCAAGGCTATTCAGGAGGAAGCAAAACAGGTGGTGGCCCAGGCTTTGGCAAAGTAAGGCGGATTGCGCCAGACTTGCCTAACATTTGGCCAAGGCAGAGAGTAGCGCGGTTTTTTCCGCGGCGGTGATCGTCAGGTTCCACCGGTACTTGATGTCGATTTGCTGGCGGGCGTAGGCACAACGGAAGTTGCGGTTCGGAGGCATCCAGGCATCGGCGGAGGCATCGGATTTCTGTTGATTAGCCCCTCCGTCTGCAGCCAGAAGCACGCTCGGGTCGTTTGCGTAAGCCTCCCGCTGTGCTTTCGTCCAGGCCCAAGCCCCGGACTTCCACGCATTACCCAACGCCACTACGTGGTCAATCTGAACTTTACGGCCTGGCGCTGTCTCAAACTGCATAGTTTTGCCGGTGTAAGGATCGTGAAAGATTCCCCCGGTCAGCCGGCAGGGCTTGGCGCTATTTGCAAAACGCGGGGACTGAAAGTCCCGAGCCAAAATTTCCGCCCTGGTATCGCAGCCGTTTCCGTCGCGGTCCATCCATCCCGCTCCGAACATATCGCGCTGATACCCACTGGGTCCAGCATCTTTACGAACCGTCAGGGCACACAGTTGCTGCAGGGAGCCACCGACTTTCGCGCTGACGGAACCGGCGGGGCAGTGGAGGCCGGGGGTCGGAAAATTCGCCAGATTCGGCCCCACGCCAGGCCATAGTGCCCACCACACCAGTGCCGCGCAGCCAATCAAGACAACATCGCCTACACTCGCTCGGCGTACCTGCGTAGATGTCTCGAAGTTAGAGGAATCGCTCACTTCTCAAGTGTGGTACCGGAGTCTTCGGTTTCGCCATCCTTGTTGGATTTACCTGTGGAAAACTGGTTTTTCCACAGCTTCTTTGTCTTAGCATCTGGATAATCCCCGCGGGCGATTCGGCGGGCCCGCTGCGCTGATTTCCACTGCTGATGGGTCATCGAAATCGTCCAGTCGTGAGTTTCGGGCAGAACCCAGCGACGCCACGAAGCCAAGATGGTGAGGGTCGAACCGATGAGAGCCGCCGCCACCATACCGGTCAGGGGGTATCCGAGTTTATAGAAAGAAGCATCGGCACATGCCGCAAGGATGGCCGGAATGGCATAGAGACTGCTTCCGCCGAAAACCATCGGCACATTGCCCGCGGCGATATCGCGTACCATCCCCCCGCCGATAGCGGTGACAACACCCATTAAGATGGACGGAATCACATCGAATCCCAAGCTCAGAGCCTTTTGAGTACCTGTGCCAGCCCAGATTCCCAGCACCAGGGCATCGAATAAAATGAGGGTTCGCCGCGACCATTTGCCGTCAAATTTCCACAGTCCGGCGACCAACGCCCCAGCCAAAGCCATAGTCAAATAAAATTTGTCGGTCAGGGCTACAGGTGGCGCGTTGTTCAGCATGATGTCGCGAATGATGCCGCCTCCCAAAGCAGAAACGACCGCTAAAACCCCGAAACCGACCAGGTCAAAACGTTTTTGACGAGCCAGCCTGCCGCCGAGGATACCGTTGAGGAAAACGCCGGTAATGTCGAGAACCCGAAACACCTGAGGTAAAAGGTCATTGAAAGAAACTGGTGCCGCGGCCGGAATAGTTGTGGAAAACAGGCCGGTATCGAAAGAGAAGATAGCACTCAGCACGTGAGCATTTTACCTGAGGCAAAGCGAAACTTTCCCCGAAAAATCGCAAGCGGTGCAAATCATGGCGGTTTAGCGAAAATCCGCGTGTTTTGTGGCAGGGCAGGGTGCGCAAACCGTTGTTGCCGGGGGTTTTACAGGGAAAATGCCCCTCCGGCGGCGAGACCCAATAGGTAAGTGACGACGGCAGCACCAATACCGATAGTAGCTTGCCGCAAGGCTCGGAAAAACGGCGGTTTACCTGACAGAATGCCGATGGTTCCTCCAATCATCAGCAAAATGAGTCCGACCAGGACGACCGCGACGCTAATAGCGGTAATTCCGCTGAATCCCAGGAGGAAAGGGATTAGGGGAACGAACGCACCCAGGGTGAAAGCCAGGAAAGAGGACACGGCCGCCTGAGACCCGGAGCCAATCGCCTCCAGCTCGCCAGAGGGAGTGTCCTCGAAAGCTAAGGCGAACGGATTATCGGCTTGTTTTCTTGATTCTTCAGTTGACATTCTTGACGCAGAAGGGAGGGTGGCATCGCCCCCTGGCACAATTTTTTCGTGCGGGGGTTCGCTCTGGTTGGAGTCCTCCGGCTGGTCGGGCGAAACCGCTTTGGACAGCGTACGTGACTGCAGTTGTGCATCAATGGCTTCCAAGGCCAAAACCGCGTGCGCGGCTGCCTCCTCAGGCTTCTCACCCCGAGCCATGAACAGGAGTTTCAGTTCATTAGCGGCGCGGTCCAGCATGGGCAGACGCTGTTTCACATCGGGGTTGGGCCGTGAAGATTCCAACAACTCGCGTTGAGACGTGATGGAGATGTATTCTCCCGCACCCATCGACAGGGCTCCCGCCACCAACCCGGTCAATCCGGTGACCAGGACTATTGACGGCGCAACGCCGGTACCCGCAATGCCCGCCACGAGGGCGAGATTGGAAACCAAACCATCGTTGACCCCGAAAACCATGGCTCGGGCTCGTCCCGAAAAACGGGCGCGAGAGCGGGCTGCCAAAGCCCGCACGACCTCGGAATGCAGGTGCTCATCCGCCGCCATCTGCGGGGTGGCGTCGGCATCAACATCGTAGGTGCCGCGTTCTTCGGAGCGCTGCATCATCGCCAAGACGAAAATTGAGCCTATCTTGATTGCCAAACCCTGCAGCAACCGAATATACCAGGGGCTGTGTGGAGCCGGCTCGGCGTTAGTGCCGAGGTGCGCCAGCCAGTAATCCTCATGACGTTTTTCGGCATCGGCCAGTTCCAACAGAATTTCGCGATTCATGCCGGAGCGTTTTTTAGCGATAGCACGGTAAATCTTGGCTTCGTCACGTTCCTCGGCGAGATAGCGCCGCCAGCGTTTAATTTGTTCCGGTGTGGGTTCGGGGAGGTTCTGTAAGTTCATGTACTGCGGTAACCTCTCGGCCAACTCGGATTAGGCAACGATTTTTCCATCAATAATAATGTGGCCGTCTTTATCGCGGGTAACGCCGTCTTTATCAGTTGATGTGGTTGACGATTTGGGAGGGTTGTTCCCAGCTCCCTCGGCATTGGCGAAGCCCGCCCAGGAGGCACTGCCCCCTGCGTTCAACTGGCTCTTTAGGCTCTCTGCCAACTTGTCGACGAGTTTAGCCCCCTGCGTGCGCAAGACATCGTTCAATTTTTCGGCGGTCACCCTGCGGGCATCAGTGACGCTTTCCGAATTAGCAATTTTTGCCGCAAACCCCTTTACGTTGCTAATTTGCTTTTCACTCATCCGCAAGGCCAATGCGGCTCCAGCCCCCAAACCAGCCAGAAACAGCCACTTGCCCTCAGACATTGCACACACCTCCGAAAAACTCTGTGGGACAATTCTACTGTTTACCGGCCTTTTGCGCCAAAGCTAGACCGGAAGGGACGTGGCTTTGCCAGACCGGGACAGTACGTCCGCCACGAAAGCGGAAGCCACCGTGGTCTTGCCCTGAGTCAGCGCGTTAGCCAAATCCAGGGCTTCAAAAATCTTTTCCGGAGCCCCCGCTAAGCGTGTTTTGGCCACGAAATCCAAGTCCTCGCGCAGCGGCAGCGTGAGGGACTCCAAACCAAAATCTCCCGCAATCCCCACGGCAACTTCCGAATGGCTGTCTAATTGAGACCGCATCAACACCAGGGTCTCTAAAGCGGCTTCCAAGTTCGTTCTCTCGCGACCTTTCGCGTCAATGATTTTGCCCACCACGCGTTGAGTTGCCAGATATTTCAACTGTTCACGCCGGGGCTGGTAGCCATTGAGAAGGTCCAACGAAATTGTTTCAAAAGCACTCATAATCCCCTGATTCTGAGAATGTAGCGTTCCGGGCAAAACGCTTAAAGCCGGATGTAGACCCGCGTCGGCGGCGCGCTGGGCCACCTGTATCAATTGCGAATCGAGGTTTTCTCCCGGAACCTCAATTTCGATGCCGTGCCAGTGATTATCCGCCAAGCATGACACTAGTTGAGAGAATGCGCGGGAATTTTCCAGCACTTCCCGAGCGCTGACTTCGGCACGCAAAGACCTGCCCAGCTGGGGAGATGCATCACCCAGACAAAAAAATTCAGACCATGAATCCGGATCAGCAACCGGAATCCTCACCCCGATTTCTCCGCGCTGGGCGGGCACGCCGAGCTGCAGCTCCAAGCGCAAGGCCGTGGCAAAAGCGGAGTTGACATAGACTGTGTCGCCCAGGGCTTGGCTCAAAAGTTTCGTGTTTTTCCACGGCAAAATGGGCACCTGAACCGGGAGGAACGGGGAAAAATCCGATGTCGCAGCGGGCCTCGAAGGCAAACTGGCGGCATCGGTCGGCTCCGGGGGCAGATTCGGCGTCGAGTTATTCACGCTCCTATTCTCTCGCATTCACGGGTTGGTGGGAGCATCCCGGCGAGTTTACCCGCTGACAGGTGAAGTTTGAGCCATCCTTGCCTAAAATAGGTGGGTTATGTCCCTAGAGTTGTCCTATCCCTCCGACTTGCCCCTCAGCGCGGCACGACCGCAGATTCTGGCTGCCCTGCGTCAGCATCAAGTTGTCGTTATCAGCGGAGCCACCGGAAGCGGAAAGACCACGCAGCTGCCGAAAATGTGCCTGGAAGTGGGCCGGGGCACGCGAGGGATGATCGGCCACACCCAGCCGCGTCGTCTGGCGGCCCGGACCGTCGCCTCGCGAATTGCCTCCGAACTGGGTCAGTCACTAGGTTCCACGGTTGGTTACCAGGTGCGGTTTCGCCAAACTTTGGGTCCCGAGACGCAGATCAAACTGATGACCGACGGGATTTTGCTGGCCGAAATCAGCCACGATCCGCTGCTGAAACAATACGATGCGCTAATTATCGACGAGGCTCACGAAAGGTCTTTGAACATTGACTTTATCCTGGGCTATTTGCAGCGTCTGGTGGTGAAACGCCCTGACCTGCTGGTGATTATTACTTTCGCCACCATTGATTCCGAACGTTTCGCCACGGCTTTTGGGCCCGATACTCCCATTATTGAAGTCGCGGGCCGAACGTATCCGGTAGAGGTCAGGTATCGCCCCTTGGTTGACGTGGATGACGAAAATTCGGGGGAGTTCACGTTCGACGAAGCCGAGGATGACCTCTCGAGGGCTGAAAACGGCGAGATTGACCAGGTCACCGGCATTTTGCGCGCGGTAGATGAACTATGCAGGGAAGGTCCCGGAGACATTTTGGTTTTCCTGGCTGGCGAGCGTGACATTCGTGATACTGCCCAGGCGCTGCAGGGACACTTGGGGCGCCGTTACGTGGCTCCCGGTCAGCGGACCTCAGTTCCGGGAGCAGTGGAAGTCTTGCCGTTGTATTCCCGACTCAGCGAGGCGGAACAAAAGCGGGTGTTTGCCCCGCACCCTTACCGACGAGTGGTCCTCGCTACGAACGTAGCCGAAACTTCCTTGACCGTACCGGGTATCGTTTACGTGATTGACCCCGGAGTGGCACGAATTTCCCGATATTCAAACAAGACTCGCGTGCAGCGTCTGCCTATCGAACCCATCTCGCAGGCCTCTGCCAATCAGCGAAAAGGGCGCTGCGGCCGGGTGGCTCCGGGGGTGTGCATTCGTCTGTATTCCGAAGCGGATTTTTTGTCCCGCCCCCCTTACACCGAGCCTGAAATTCAACGGACTTCCCTGTCCGCGGTGATTTTGCAGATGGCGGCTCTGGGTTTGGGCGAAGTTGCGGATTTCCCTTTCCTGGATCCGCCCTCGCCTCGTTCTGTTACGGATGGGGTGACGGAACTCAGCCAGCTGGGAGCGTTGGATACCCGCCAGAAGCCCGCTCGACTGACCCGTCTGGGGCGCAAACTTTCCCGGTTCCCTCTCGACCCGCGCTTGGCACGCATCCTTATCGAAGCGGATCAGCTCGGAGTTATTGACCTCGCGGTCGTTATCGTAGCTGCGTTGGCGATGCAAGACGTGCGGGAGAGACCCAGCGAACGCCGGGCGGAGGCCGACCTCGCTCATGCCCGTTTCGAAGACGAGCGTTCGGATTTCCTAAGTTATCTGAAACTGTGGAGTTACCTGCAAGACCGGATTGAAACCCTGTCTTCCAGCGCATTCCGTCGGTTGTGCAGCCGCGAGTTTCTGCATTTCCTGCGGGTGCGGGAGTGGATTGACCTGGTGGCGGAACTTCGCGGAATGTGCCGCGAGGTTGGGATAAAAACTAGGGAAATCAAAGAAGTAAACCTTGACCAGGTTGACGTTGAGCGGCTGCACCGAGCTATCTTGAGCGGGATGCTCACCCAGATTGGGTTCTGGTCAGAGGCAAAAAGGGAATATCACGGGGCGCACGGAACCCGATTTGTGGTGTGGCCGGGTTCGGGGTTGAGCCGCAAACACTATGACTGGGTCATGGCTGCTGAGTTGGTAGAAACATCGCGACTGTTTGCCCGGACAGTGGCACGGGTCGAACCTGAATGGATTGAACAGGCGGGACGTTACCTGTTGACGCGAACATATTTCGATCCCTACTGGTCCACACGTTTTGGGTGCGCCATGATTCACGAGCGCGTCAGCCTGTTCGGGATGGTTCTCAGCGCGGATCGTTCCCTTCCGTTGGCATCTTTACGAGACACGGTGGTGGAAGGGACCCCTGCCCGGACTCTGGCGCGAGAGTTGTTTATTCGTCACGGAATTGTGCGCGGCGAATGGCGTTCTGTCTATCCCTTTAGGGAAGAAAATCAGCGCCGGCTAGAGATGGCTGCCGAGGCGCGGCGGCGGCGTCAGATTCCCGGCGAAGTCGATCCCTACTCTTTAGAGAACTGGCTGGAAACACGCATTGACCCCGCAGTTAACTCAGGAGCCGCCTTCGAGGCGTGGTGGGAAAACCAGCGTCTTGAGCACCCGGATTGGTTGGAATATCCCTGGGATCTCTTGGTGCCGGATAGCGACGAAAATGCTGACCAATTCCCTGATTTTTGGCCGGCGGGCGAGCATCTGTTGCCACTGGCCTACACGTTTTCGGGCAAACGCGGACCGACCCCCGAAGCGGCTCATCACCGTAACTTGCCCCACAACAAAGGGAAAAAATCCCGCAAAACCAAAGAACGTGAGATTGACACGGTTGACCTTCCCGAAGGGGTCACCATCATCATCGATGAGGCAATCTTAGAGTCTCTAGATTCCCAGGGCTTCGATTGGCCGATTCCCGGAGCACTGCGTGATTACCTGCTGGCTTGCGTCAAAGCACTGCCGAAATCCGTGCGGAAATACGTGGTACCCGCGGCAAACTGCGTTGACGAAATCCTGCCCCAGTTTGAGCGGTTTGTAAACGAGCCTCCCTACCAGCGTCCCGACTTTGACGAAATCTTTACCCAGAGTGTAGCCGCGGTGCGCCGAGTTGACCTGTGCGCGACAGACTTAGCCGCCATGCACGCGGCTTTGGAAGAAGGACAGCGAAACCACTTCGCGATTGTGGGACGCGGTGGGAAAGTCCTGGGGCTGGGGGACGATTTTCAGGCTCTGCGTGACCGCCTGATTGTGAAAACCACTCAGGAACAAGGCAAAGTCTGGGCGCAGCAGGAAGCCGAAAAAGCCAAAGTCGAGCGGCCCCGAGATTTTGCTGAGCAACTCAGTCAAGCGCTGTGCCTGTCGGAGACGCGGGTATCGACGCGGTGGCGCGGGGCGGAAGCGGCGGCTTTGGCCGCGTCCCCCTATCCCTCCACTTCCGCTTTGATCGGGGCGGCACAAAGCGCGGCGGGTCGGGCTTTGGTGGAGGAATACCTGGCGGAGGGGCATGCCCTAACAAACGATACAGACTACGCTGAACTGCAAGAATGGGCTACCGACCGCTTTGAGGACCAGGTTTATTCAATCCTGCAATCCGTCGCTGCGACGATGCAGGCACAAGGCGAACTTGAGCAGCATTTACGAGAAGCCACCGGCGCTAACCTCACTGCTACCAAAGCAGATATTGTAAACCACGTAAACCAATTGGTGGGCGGCGACTTCCTGGCGAGGACGCCTGGCAAATGGCTGGCTCAGTTGGCTCGTTACTTGCGAGCAGATACTTTACGATTGGACAAGGCTCGGCGTAACTCTGCTGGTGACGCCCAGTTAGCTGCACGTTTTGCGGAAGTTGTAGCGGCCTTTGACACGGCGGTGACAGCGGCGGAGGCTCGTCCGTTTAACGCCGAGACACATCGCCGTTTGCAGGAGCTGCGTTGGCTGCTGGAGGAGTACCGGGTACAGACCTTTGCACAGCAGCTTGGTACGATTGAAAAGGTGTCGGCCAAACGGATAAATAAGCAAATCTTAGTTCTAAAATAAGGAAATCTACCTGGTTAGCTAACGCCAAAATAAGGAGCTGCAAAATGCTTATAAATGCCTACTAGCTGCATTGATAGGCTTATTTAGCGACGCTAATCCCCAAACCAAGCCTTGAAAATACCGTAAAAATTTGCGTTTCCATAGCTGGAGCATTCGCCGGGCGTCCCACTCAGCAAAGCGGGATCTGGCTGATAAGGCGTGTAGTTGTAAAGCGCCGTGGTCGCCTGATTAGCCAAAACCACCGGAGCCGAGCCGCAGCTGGCCTGAGGCGAGTAAGGGATATTGTTGGCTATCCCGGTGTGGAAAGGGAACTGCGCTGGGCTCTGCCGATAGCGCTGAAACTGAGCCGCAGCGTAGTAAACCTGGGTTCCAAAACCGAAATATTGGGGGTCACAATCTGCCCCATCGGGGCAGGCAAATCCCGTTGCGACCTGGTAGCGGCGCGGGGACAAACTATAGTCAGAGGCCGTGAGCAAGCCCTGTTCCTTTTGCAGCAGCACCAGCAGCACCTGGGGATTGATTTTGCATGACTGGGCGGTTTTATAGATGATTGTTCCCGCTGATTCCCCCGGCGCACCTTGATAGCCCTCGCAGCGGGGTGAAGCAGGAACATCAATGGTGTCCTCGGTGTAGTCAGCCAGACAGGGGGTGGAGAGGCTCACACACCCCGCGTTCTTGTCGCGAATAAAGTTCTCTATGTCCGCTTGGGTCATGGATTGATAATCATAGAAAACCGCGTCGGAAATAATGTTTCCGGGGTCAAATCCAGACAGGTCAAGGGCAGGAGCCTTCGGTCGGATTGCCGTTGGTACAGCCGGTTCCTCAGTACTGGCAAAAAAATGAATCCCCGCCGCAGCCAAAGCCCCGCCCAAACCGAGCGCGACCAAGGCTATCCCCAAGATCACCAGAAGAACACGAACCGCACCACCCTTGCGCCGCCCTCCCCTGGGTGTGCTCGCGGGCGGGTAACCCCTCGGGGAGAGACTTGGGGGCAATCTTGTGGACACCCCACCATCGTAACCTACCTCCCGCGAGAGACGCTGGGGCTGTTAGACTGGGGACAGCGAACCCATTTCAATCACGGCGAACCGAGGATAATCATGGTCCAAACTTTCTCAGGCACCCTTGATGAACTGCTCAGCGATTTGGCTACGGAACTAAAGGAAATGGCTGATGACGGACACGTCCTGCGGGTGGTTGGATTTACCGGAGCTCCAGGAGTGGGTAAATCCGAGGCGGTAACTAGGCTGATGAAGCTGCTGGACGGATCGGTTTGGGGTGCGCAGCCGCTGCTAGCCGGCATTATTCCGATGGATGGTTTCCACAAGTCAAACGAAGTCCTCCAAGCCGAGGGTCTCAGCGACTATAAAGGACGTCCGGACACTTTCGACGTGGTGGGCTACCTGATGGCTTTGGATCGGGCCCACGATGCCAAAACGGTGGTGTACGCTCCCGGATACGACCGTCAGCTTGGTCAAGCGATCGCGGCACGTTACAAGGTCGAACGAGAAGGCGTGGTACTTACGGAAGGCAACTACTTGGCGCTGCAAGACGGGGCGTGGGCCCTGGTTCGCGAGGCAATCGACCTGTTGATTTATCTGGAAGCGCCGCCGGAGGCAACGCAGGCTCGCCTAGTCGCTCGCCACACGCATCACGGCAGAACCCCGGAACAGGCGCTCGCTTGGGTGCAGCGGGTTGACGAACCGAACCGGCTGCTGGTCCAGAGTTCTCAAGCGCGGGCAGACCGCATTTGGAACCTGCCTGCGTGAGTGAACCAGGTTAACCGACGCAAGCTAATCTTCTATAGCAAACCAGATCCGGCACTAACTACTACTGCTTTAACCGTATCGGGATGCACTGCTCCTAAACCGCCGAGAGCAATAATCGTGTTGGGGTGCAGGACACTCAGATAGTTCGCCACCGGAGCGGGGGCTTGGTTAGTGCGGGAAGGTACCAACAAAACTGGCCCGTCTCGCAAAGCTCCTGCCACCAAAGCGTCCGCAAAGTTATCACCGCGAGCGATATAAGCGACACCATCGCCCAAGTCCGACTGAGATGGAAAAACGTAGGCAGCGATAGCCGCTGCGGTACCGTAACGATCTGCCCCAGCCAGTCGGGAGACGTTAGCTCCTGATTGAGCCGCGATCGTAGTCAGGGCTTGCTCCGGGAGGACACCGGGTCCACCCAAGCCAACCACCTCGGAAACGTGCAGGTCAGAAACTTCAGAAGCGACGTACTTCCACGTCTCGGGGCTGCGCGGGTTGACTATCAAAACCGGGCCATCGCTCAGCGTTCCGCCAACAACCGCATCGGGAGAACCTGCACCGTTTGCGCCCACGCCATCGGCAATATAAATCCGCTTGGCACCCTGTGGAAACGCATGGTGTGAAATCGCGATAGCTGTGGCATATCGATCAGGACCGGAAATCCGCGAAGTTTGACGTCCTTGTGCCGCGTTGGCCAGAACTGCATCTGGAATTGCTCCCGGCCCGCCTAGAGCCACTACTGTGGTGGCATGCAGCCGGTTGATTTCCTGAGTAACTGCAGAGGGAAGGGGACCATTGATGGGAACCAGCAACACCGGTCCGTCAGGCAGAATTCCGCCCGCTAAGGCATCAATGGGCATATCTGAACGAGCTATATAAACCCGTTGCGAACCACCGGGAAAGGCTCGAGCGGAGATTCCCGCCGCGGTCTCAATTCGACTAGCACCCGAAATCCGTAGCGACGATATCGCACTAGCCGAACCGGCGGAACCAAACCAGGACGTAAAGAAGCGATAAAAGTTGCGGTTTCCGTAACTGGAACACTTGTCTCCCAGGCCACCCCCGGCGGCTAGGGCCGCGGCATTCGGAGTGTAAGGGGTGTAGTTGTACAGCCCCGCAGTCGCTTGGTTTTCAATGAAAACCGGAGCAGTTCCGCACTTGTAGGAGCCATCCTGATTCCGAGAGGGATGATACAGCAGGTCATTGACTCGCCCGGCACGATGACGGAATTTGCTCGGATGCTTTTGGTAGTAGTGGAAACGGTGTGCGGCTTGATAAACCTGGTTAAAGAACCCATAGTACTGGGTGTCGCACGGGGCTGTGTCCGGGCAGCCGTACCCCATAGCTTTCTGGTATCGCGACAGTTTCAAAGCTTTACCCGAAGCGGTAATCAGGCTCTGTTCCTTTTGTAGAGTCACCAGTAATACCTGGGGGTTAATCTGGCAAGCCTGGCTGACTTTCCAGATGATTTGCGCGGCACTTTCGCCTTCAGCTCCATGATAGGCACCAGGGCAATAGGCGTCAGCCGGACGATCCGGGGTGTCCAAAACATAGTCTTTTAGGCAAGGAATGGTGATTTCTTGCGTAGTGGGCTGGGCACCTGGCTGATTTTGGGGAGCCAGTATGGTAATCGTGTCAACTCCCGGCTGGCAAGCACGTCCTTTCGCGTTCAAGAACTGCTGGATTGCGTTGGCATCCATAGTGTTGGGGTTGTAAAAAACTTCATCGGAAATAATCATTCCGGGGTTGAACCCTACAACCGCAGAGGTGAACTCGGATTGGATCGAGGGGGTGGAATCTGAGTCTTGACCGTAGGCCGGACTCAGGCCCGAACTGGTGAGAACCAACCCTGTTAGCGCAAAAACAGCCAGGCAGGTACCCCCCAAAAGACGAAAAAGGCGTCGTCCGCCGTGAAGCTTATCCACTTCTGCCTCCCCATGGAATCGAAAAATTAAATCCGCAACCTTCAGGATATCGCCTGACGTGAAAAAACTCAGGAAAAGCTCTTGGATTTCACCATTTGGTCAGCCAATTCCATGACGTGATTCCAGGTGCCACGCAATTGACGCTGCGCCGCAGCGGAGGGCCAGATGCGTCCGGCCCGGCGTTCGCGAGCCACCCATTGGCAGTAATAAGCCACGGTGGTAGCTTTACCGATTTCGTTGCAGTGCATCAAAAATTCGGCACCGGCGCGCAGGTAAATCTCATCGGTGAACTTCAGCGACCCCCGTGAACGTCCCCGTTTCGAGGTCATCAGTCCCATGTTGTGTAGCGCTTCGTTCCACGAACCGCCGCATCGTTTCGTGATGGTTTGGCAAGTCGGTGGCCAGCGCACCATGCCCTGCGAAGAATGTACCCCCCGGCTGGTGATGTCTTGGGTGCGTAACCGCTCGTAGACTGCCGCGGGGATGGTGGTTTCTCGGTGGTCATGAGCGCGTTTTTTGGCCAGCACGATACGGGGCCAGACCTCGTCAAGAGAGGGGAAGATATAGTTTTCCTTTTCCGCGCCGAGTTCTTTGTCCGCCGTTTGCTGGGTCTTAACGACCTCGCGTTCCTCGGCCAGAACCTCAGCCAGTTCGGTCTTCATCCGAGGATTAATCTTTAATTTGGTAGCCCAGTAATCAATCATGTCGGCTGGAAACTGTTTCAGCTCGCGGTCGATTTCGTCCTGATACCGCAGAGAAAGCACATACCACAGACCGGCTTCAACGGCCTCTTGGGACAAGATAATTTGGCGAGACAAGAATTACACCTCGATTACGTTGATATTAACCACTGCATTCTAGCAAATCTGAACGCTAGACGCAGAATAACATTCACAAAGTAAATGCACGCCGTAACCGCAACAGTACGGAAACGGCATACTGCTAACAAGAATACTCCCAACCATGAAAGAGCGTGGACCAACTGTTGGATTCAAGATTGAATAAATCTAGAATTCCCAGTCGGCGTCCTCGGTTTCCTCGGCGGTGCCGATGGCGTAGGAGGAACCCGAACCGGAGAAGAAGTCGTGGTTTTCGTCGGCCGCGGGCGACAGAGCTGCCAAAATCGCGGGATTAACGTCGACCTGATCAGCTGTGAAAAGGGCTTCATAGCCCAGGTTCATCAAAGCCTTATTGGCGTTGTACTTGAGGAATTTCTTAACGTCCTCCGTCAAACCCAGCGGGTCGTAAAGGGTCTCGGTGTACAGCTCTTCGTTGTCGTACAAGTCCATCAGCAGGGAGAACGTGTAATCTTTCATTTCTTGGCGCCGGGACTCGGAAGACTCGCGGATGGCCAGTTGATACTTGTAGCCGATGTAGTAGCCGTGAACAGCCTCGTCGCGGATGATGAGGCGGATGAGGTCGGCAGTGTTGGTCAGCTTCGCGTGCGCCGACCAGTACATCGGAGCGTAAAAACCGCTGTAGAACAGGAAAGATTCCAGCATGGTCGAGGCGACCTTGCGCTTTTCCGCATCGTCACCGTGGTAATACTCCAGCACGATATGGGCTTTCTTTTGGAGGTATTCGTTTTCTTCGGACCAGCGGAAAGACTCGTTGATTTCCTCGGTGGACAGCAGGGTCGAGAATACCGAGGAATAGGACTTGGCGTGAACCGATTCCATGAACGCGATGTTGGTGTAAACCGCTTCTTCGTGAGGAGTTCGGGAATCTGGAATCAGCGAAACCGCACCCACCGTACCCTGGATGGTGTCCAGCAGGGTCAGACCGGTGAACACACGGTTCGTCATGTTCTTTTCGTCTTCGTTCAAGGTTTTCCACGAGGGAATATCGTTAGACAGCGGGATTTTTTCGGGAAGCCAGAAATTGCCGGTCAGACGATCCCACACCTCCAAATCTTTGTCATCTTCGATGTCGTTCCAGTTGATGGCTTGCACGGCTTTTGGAATCCCAATGACCACGAGTTTCTCCTTGAATTCAATAGTTTTTTTGGGTTTGCGCAAAGCGGGAAATATCGCGCGAAACTGACCTTCCAAGTTTATCCTGTGGGACCCAGGTTTCAATTTGGGATACAAAAAAACCGCGGGGCGGCTAGGGTAGGAACAGAAATAAACTAACTCAACGGTGAGGATGCGCAGACAGACCAATACGTGTTTGAAGGCAAGAAAAAGTGGAAGACTCGGACTTGATTCGCTTGGTAACCCAGCTGCCGGTTTCGCAGTTGGGAGACCAGTTGTTGCACCTGCAGCCCGGATCAAAGCTGGGTTTATACCTGCTGGAGCTGTCTAACCAGCCGATTACTTCCGCGATGGTTGAGGCCGCGGAACAGGCGTTAAACCGACCCTTAGCCTGGATTTTGTCCCAGCTAAGGGCAGGATGCGCGGGTCTGGATATGCAGGATTTCGTGGATTTGGTGCAGCATCCCGGCCCCGATTTATTGAACTTTGTGCTGCCCAGTTCAGGCCCCCTCACGGATAACTCCGACGAGGTCGGTTTGGCAGCCGGTCAGTACATTCCTTCCGTGGCTTCCTCACGCTTTGACCGGGGCGACGATGACAATCTGGTACAAATCAAAGCCGTCCGACCCTCCTCCCCGATGGACATGGAAAATCTCCCCGACGGGTTCGCGATGTCCTTGTCGAGCTCCTTGCAAGCCTATTTCCTCATGGCGGTGAAGTCGGGACTGATTAACTTGGCCGGTTCCCAAGTCATGCTCTCGCTGATGGGTATCCGCCAGTTGCGTTCACCGCAGCCCATCTTGCCGATGGTGGCTTTCGCTTTGAGCGACAACGATGAAGATGAGTTTTTCCTGCGTCTCATTATTGGGGCGTTGGCACAGGCGTTCGCCTCCTGCGACTGGGCTGCACCGGACGACCCACAAACGGTGGCGGTGGACCTGCTGCATGAAATGGGGCAAGATGCGACCCCGGAGGCTGTGGGCGAAGCGGTGGAGGTGTTCAATAACTTCTTGTTCTCAGCAGGCTGTTTGAACTCTCGTGGTGAGGTCGACGTGCGGGCGCATACCCCGATGGTGCTGTTGCAATACCTGGTTTCCGAGGCTCTGCAACCCAAGTAAGATACCCGAGTAATCGCTTTTGAGAAAGGAAATCCCCGGTTGACGCGGTTCACGCCTCAACCGGGGATTTCCCGTATATAAGCAGTCAGAAAGACTTAGAGCATACAGCTGACACAGCCTTGCACTTCGGTGCCTTCCAAGGCAGCTTGGCGCAGACGAATGTAGTACAGCGACTTGATGCCTTTGCGCCAGGCATAAATCTGTGCTTTATTCACGTCACGGGTCGTAATCGTGTCCGGGAAGAACAAGGTCAGGCTCAACCCCTGGTCCACGTGTTTCGTAGCCTCGGCATAGGTGTCGATAATCTTTTCATACCCGATTTCGTAGGCATCCTGATAGTAGTCCAGGTTGTCGTTGGTCATGTAGGGGGCTGGATAGTACACCCGGCCAATCTTGCCTTCTTTACGGATTTCAATCTTGGAAGCAATGGGGTGAATCGACGACGTCGAGTTGTTGATGTAAGAAATCGATCCGGTGGGCGGAATGGCCTGCAAGTTTTGGTTGTACATGCCGTCGCGCTTGATGTCCGCGGCTAAAGCCCGCCAATCTTCAGGGGTTGGCAGGTGAATCGAGGATTTCTCGAACAGTTCGCGAACCTTGGCGGTCTTTGGGGTCCAATCCCCGTTAATATACTTCTCAAAGTATTCCCCACTGGCGTACTGGGAACGTTCGAAACCCTCAAAGGTGACGCCGCGTTCTACTGCCAAAGCGTGAGACGCCTTCAGGGCATAGAACGCCGTGGCGTAAAAGTACATATTCGTAAAGTCCAGACCCTCGTCCGAACCGTAGAAAATTCGGTTTTTCGCCAGACAGCCGTGCAGGTTCATCGCTCCCAAACCGATGGCGTGAGACATCGAGTTGCCGCGCTGAATAGTCGGCACGCATTCCACGTTCGTCAAATCCGACACCGCCGTCAAAGCGCGAATCGCCACGTTGATAGATTTCGCAAAATCCGGGGATTCCAAGGTTTTGGCGATGTTCATGGAACCGAGGTTGCAAGAAATGTCTTTGCCGACTTTCGCATACGACAAGTCCTCATTGAGCACGGAAGGCTCGGACACCTGGAGAATCTCGGAACACAGGTTTGACATGATGATGCGCCCGTCAATCGGGTTTGCCCGGTTCACGGTGTCTTCGAAAACGATGTAGGGATAGCCGGACTCGAACTGGATTTCCGCCAAAGTTTGGAAAAACTTGCGGGCATCTATCTTTTTCTTACGAATGTCGGGGTTGTCAACCATCTCGCGGTACTTTTCCGTGACGGAAATATCGCTGAAGGGCACCCCGTAGACACGCTCGACATCGTAGGGGCTGAACAGGTACATCGGCTCCTTATTGCGTGCCAGCTCGAAAGTGATGTCGGGAACCATCACCCCTAGGGACAGGGTCTTAATCCGGATTTTCTCGTCGGCGTTTTCGCGCTTGGTGTCCAAGAAAGCCATGATGTCAGGGTGGAAAGCGTTGATATAGACCGCCCCCGCTCCCTGGCGAGCCCCCAGTTGGTTCGCGTAAGAAAACGAATCTTCCAGCAGTTTCATCACCGGAACCACGCCGGAGGACTGGTTTTGAATCTTTTTAATCGGGGCGCCCGCCTCACGCAGATTCGTTAGCAGCAAAGCGACACCGCCCCCGCGCTTGGATAGCTGCAGGGCTGAGTTTATCCCCCGGGCGATGGACTCCATATTGTCCTCCAAGCGCACCAGGAAGCACGAAACCATCTCTCCGCGGGCTTTCTTTCCCGCGTTGAGGAAGGTGGGGGTGGCGGGCTGGTAGCGTCCCGAAATGATTTCTTCCATGATGTCCACGGCCAGCTGTTCATCCCCGCGTGCCAGGTACAGCGCCACCATGCACACGCGATCCTCAAAACGCTCCAGGTAACGCTTGCCGTCGAACGTCTTGAGCGTGTATGAAGTGTAGTACTTGAACGCTCCCAGGAAAGTCGGGAACCGGAACTTGTGACTGTAGGCCTTTTCATACAGCGACTTGATGAACTCAAAGCTGTACTGTTCGAGGGTTTCCTCCTCGTAGTAGCCTTCCTCGACCAGGTAGTCGAGCTTTTCTTTCAGATCGTGGAAAAACACCGTGTTCTTGTTGACGTGCTGTAAGAAGTACTGGCGAGCAGCCTCCCGATCCGCGTCAAACTGGATTTTTCCGTCCTCGCCGTAGAGGTTCAGTTTCGCGTTTAACGAGTGGTAATCGTGTTTAGCGTCGAGGAATTCGTCTTCTAGTGTGTCAGTCATGACTCCGGTGACGCCGGGGAGTCCGATTCCGCTTGTTGAGAGTGTAGGTTCGCCCAAAATTCTTCCAATCCCTTTCTGACTGCAGTTACATCTTCCGGGGTTCCCAACAGTTCAAACTTGTACAGGAAGGGAACCTTAAGTTTGTTCGAAAGTACTTTGCCGGCGATGCAGTAGGCCTCGCCGAAATTGATATTGCCGCTGGAAATTACGCCGCGACACAAGTTGCGGTTATGTTCGATGTTCAAAAATTTGATGACCTGTTTGGGGACTGCCTTACTGGTGTCCCCGCCGCCGTAAGAGGGCACCATCAGCACGTATTCCTCGTCGACCAGCAAGGGTTCAGGACCGGGGCGCAGCGGGATACGCAACGCCGGAACACCGACACGTTCCACGAATCGTTTGGTGTTTTCAGTTGCGGAGGAAAAATAAACCAATAACCCCACGGTTTTGCCTTACTTAGATGCTTTTTCTAGCGGATTCACAAGGTTTGTCGGTCGCGCTGACGGTGCGGGGGCGCGGTGCGTGACTCCGAGCCGATGGCGCGGAGCGGGCGGACCGAGGTGTTGCGTTTAGACGGCGGCGGCGGTGAGGGCCGCAGCGGCGAGAGCCTTGATTTTATCGGGACGGAATCCGGACCAGGAGTCGTCTCCGGCAAAAACAACGGGGGCCTGTTGGAACCCCAGGCTCTTGATGTGATCGAGAGCGTTCACGTCCTCGGTCAGGTCGACGGTTTCGTAGTCCAGACCCTGTTTGTCCAAAGCGCGCTTCGTTGCGTTGCACTGAACACAGTTAGGTTTCGTGTAAAGAGTGATACTCATCTCGAGACTTCCTCCACATCTCTCTCCCGGTGTGTAGTCCTCCCGCGGCGTTTTCGGGAACCACGAAGGGAAAACTACAACGTTGTTATTCTATCAGCACTGAAAAGTCCTGTCGAGTTCAAAACACTACACCTTGGGGGCGGGTGTGTCTACCACCACTATATGTAGTGGTCGGTTTTCTCTCCCCGCCGCCTGTGGACAAGTCCGATTCCTGCTGTGGACGAGCTTGTGCATAGCGGCGTTAGTCCACGTAGTAAGGGTAAGTTACATGGGTGTAGTTATCCACAAGCGGTGCAAAAAGAATTTTTTATAAAATTGGCGGCTTCGGCGTGTCGCCGGCGTGTCGGGGAAGCTATAGAATTTTAACTATGGAAATCGAGAAAACTAACGTGGAATCTTTTCAGCTGGATCACACCAAGGTAAAGGCGCCGTTCGTGCGGGTGGCACACCAGGAGACTCTGCCCGGCGGGGACGAGTTCATCAAGTACGACGTACGGTTTTGCCAGCCCAATGTAGAGCATCTGGATATGCCGGTGGTGCACTCCTTGGAGCACAGCGTGGCTGAGCATATGCGTGACCACACGGATAAACTGCTGGATTTCTCGCCGATGGGCTGCCAAACGGGATTTTATGCGATGACTTTAGGCCTTCAGCCAGCGGAATTTATGTCTATATTGGAAGCAACCCTGGTTGACGTAGTTAACATGACTGAGGTGCCGGCCGCGAATGAAGTCCAGTGCGGTTGGGGCCAGAACCACAGCTTGGCCGGAGCCCAAGCCGCGGCGCAAAAGATGCTTGATCACAAGGAAGAGTGGGGTCGCATCTATTCTCACTAAAGCCGAAGTCTTCGTTTACGTCGGAAAACCGGGACGTTACTTGACTTCCTCAGGTTCGCGCAGTCCCAGCAGGCACAGCGCCACTAAGAAACTCAGGCGGGCCACATCCCCGGCTCGAGCGTAGTTTTCCGCTGCCGCTTCGGGTCCGCACAAATCACTGATACCCCGGATCGCCAGGAAGGGAACCTCAACCCCGTAAGCAACCTGCGCCAAAGCCGCTGATTCCATATCGACTGTGGTCGCCTCGGGGTAGCGTTCCCGTAGCTGCAGGGCGGTTTCGGTGCCCACGAATTGGTCAGCGGAGAGAAACTCACCGCTGCGGGTGCGCGACCCAGCCAGCTGCTCGGGCAGGGCGTGAAAACGCCCTAACAGGTCTCCGTCAGCTAAATAGCGTTCGGGCATCCCCGGAATCTGGCCCAGAACGTAACCAAACTCGCGGGCATCGGCGGTGGAGAACAGGCAAGACGAAGCCGCGACGACATCCCGGACTTGTGAATGTGCATCCAAACCGCCAGCCGAACCGCAGCTAAAAATGTAGCGCGGAGAAACATAAGTTAGGGCTGTGGCCAGCGAACTGGCTGCGTTGACCAGCCCGATTCCAGTAGTCAACAGGGCAATCGTAGCGTCCTCAATCTGGAGCAGCTGCAGGGCGCCTTTCGCGCCTAAACGCACCAGATTCCCCCCGCCTTTAGCCAGGTCCCACAAGGGCGTGGCTTCGTCCTCCATCGCGGCGGTAATGATGGCCAGAACCGGCGTGCGAGCCGGGGGCAGGGGAAGATTCAGGTCGCGGTCGACTGACATATCGAGCCTTTCGTGTGACTGGTGTCAAATGGGTCATTTCCAGGAAATCCCGAAAACCAAATTGTAGAGCATATTTTGGCCACTCTGCCGATTTTCACGTTTCCCCCAATCCCGACCGATGGCGTAGCGAGGGTATCAAGGCGACAAACGCGGAAACTGCCGTGTTTGCAACGATATTGACAGGTTAAACCATCCAGACAAACTCTCGGCAGCACCCGGACTGTGCGCACGTGGAACCGCCACAAGATTTCCCCCGCGGCTTCATGGTAAAATCATGGCTCGTGCTGAAAAGCGCGACCAGGTAGAGTGTCCGAGCGGCCGAAGGTGCAGCACTCGAAATGCTGTGTGGGGCAACCCACCGTGGGTTCAAATCCCACCTCTACCGCAATTTTGGGAGGCTTTATGGCTAAACCTAGCGATACTCCGGCAGCTTTGGTGAGCCTGGAGGAGCTGACGAAAGGATGGCCGGCGCCGCTTGCCGTATCCGCATCTCAGGTGCGCCAAGCCCAGGCGGATCATCCCGGCCCCTTCTTTGTGGTACTCGACGACGACCCTACTGGCAGCCAATCAGTTTGTGACTTACCGGTGCTGATGAAGTGGGACGAAACGGATTTTCTCTGGGCTCTGGGCACCGCCGCGCCAGCTGTGTACGTGGTGACCAATACCCGGTCTCTGGATTCGGATTCAGCCCGCCGTATAAACCAGGAAATCGTAGCCGCCGCCACTCGTGCGGGCGCGACACGGGGGCGGGAAGTCGCGTTTATTTCCCGGTCTGATTCCACCTTGCGCGGGCATTTCCCGCTGGAACCCAACACGATTGGCTCCGAGCTAGAAAAACAGGGTCAAACGGTTGACGGGGTCATCATCGTGCCGGCGTTTCCTGAGGCTGGTCGCGTCACCGTCGGCGGGGTTCACTATGCCGGTTCGCCGAGCGAAGGTTTCATTCCGGTAGGTCAATCCGAGTTCGCTAAGGACGCGACCTTTGGGTATAAACAATCGGATTTGGCCCAGTGGGTCGAGGAAAAATCCGCGGGCCAATACCGGCCTGAAGCGGTTATCCGCATTGACTTGCAGGATTTGCGTCATCGGGGTGCGGGGGACGAGGTGTTGCGAAAGCTGCTGTCCGCCTCAAACCGCCAACCGCTTATCTGCGATGCCCTCACCGAGGATGACCTGCGGCTCTTGGCTTTAGCGGTGATGCGGGCCGAAGCACAGGGGAAACGGTTTATCTATCGCACCGGTCCCTCTTTCGTGCGGGCTCGTCTGGGGCAAGACATTCCCTGTCCACTGCAGGCCCCGGACATCGCTTCGACCCGGATTCCCGATTCGACGTCTGGCCGGACTCCTGTTCCGGGGGGCCTCATTGTGGTGGGTTCCCACGTGGGACTGACGACCCGGCAACTGGCCCGGTTAGAGTCACAGATGTCCCTGGAACGGGTCGAAATCGAGGTGGCGGGGGTTATCAGCCAGAACCAGCCCGACGCTTTGATACAGCAGGTCATTAGCGAAGTCTGCCGGGCCTTAGAGAGCGGTTCAGTAGTGGTTTACACCTCCCGCAACCTGGTAAAAGGCCAGGACCAGGCCGACTCGCTGCGGATTGCCCGCCTGGTTTCACAGGCGGTGGTGCGCGTCGTGCAGGGAGTCATTGGCAGGGTGAAACCGCGGTTTGTGGTGGCAAAAGGGGGGATTACGTCTTCTGATGTGGCGGCGAGAGGACTGGAGATACGCCGCGCCTGGGTACGTGGTCCCATGTTGGAGGGGTTGGTGTCGCTTTGGAGCGCCCCAGAAGGCCTGGGGGCGGGCATTCCTTACGTGGTCTTTCCGGGCAACGTGGGGGACGAGGATTCCTTGCGGCAAGTTGTCGAGAAACTCACGGTCTGACCCGAGCCGTGCCGAAACCTATCTACGCTCCCCAAAGAATTCTCTCAACAGGGCTTTTACCCGAGGTTCATCCACCCCGCCTCTGACTTCCACCTGATGGTTGAGCCGGCTATCCCGCACCACATCGCGCACCGACCCGCAGGCTCCGGCTTTCGGATCCCAAGCGCCGAAAATGAGCCGCGAGATGCGGGCGTTCACAATGGCTCCGGCACACATCGTGCAGGGCTCCAGCGTCACCACCAGGGTGCAATCTTTGAGATTCCAACGTTCCAGCCGGCCCGCGGCCTCCCGCAGCGCCACAATTTCCGCGTGAGCGCTGGGATCGTAAGGCGGACACTCGCGCTGGTTCAGCCCCAATCCCGCCACTATTCCCTCCGGGGTTAACACGACGGCGCCGACCGGGACGTCTCCGCTCTGTCCCGCCTGCTGAGCTAAATGAAACGCGGTATCCAACGCCCGTACTTCTGCCGGGGACAAACCGTAAGCCGCGCCCCCGCCTGGTGAATTCCCAGGGGAATCGGCGGAAAAGTTGGGAACAGAAGGAACACTGGAGGAAACCATAAAGTAACTCTAACCGCCCGAGTGAACTTCACGCGAGGCGAGGTGCTTTCGCGGTAAGTTAAAACCATGCACTTATATGTTGCGGATCATCCGCTGATTAACCATAAATTGACCCTGTTGCGCGACAAAAACACCCCGTCGCCGATGTTTCGCCAGCTCGTGGACGAGTTGATGACTTTGTTGGCCTACGAATCAACCCACAACGTTCGGGTGGAGACGATTGACGTAGAGACCCCCATCACGAAGACACAAGGCCAGGTCATGGCGGCTCCGCGCCCCATCGTGATTCCGATTTTGCGCGCTGGTTTGGGGATGCTGGAAGGTATGACTCGCCTGCTGCCGACCGCGGAAGTCGGATTTTTGGGGATGAAACGCGACGAACAAACCCTCGCGATTGAAACCTACGCTAACCGGTTACCAAGTGACCTGTCCGGACGTCAGTGCTTCATCGTCGACCCGATGTTGGCGACGGGGGGAACCTTGGTAGCGGCCATCAACTACGTGTTGGAACGCGGTGCTCGGGATGTCACCTGCACGTGTATCCTGGCTGCTCCTGAGGGAATCAAGGCCGTGACTGACGCGGTGGGTGACCGGGCGGAAGTCAGTGTTGTCGTGGCTGGGGTGGACGACCATCTGAACGAGGATGCCTATATCGTGCCCGGTTTGGGCGACGCCGGAGATCGTCTCTACGGGCTGGTCTGAACTGAGATTTTAAAATATTGGCGGTCAAGGAAAACCTTGACCGCCAATATTTTTAGCTAGCTATGATCAGAACGCCGGGAGAACCGATTGATCGGGCCAGGTGTCTTCAATGTACTTCTTGGTCACGTCAGAATGCAGCAGCTCATCGAGCTTTTTAATGGCGTCGAGCTTGTCCTTTTCGTCAGCGCGCCACACCAGGACGTTCACCGCTGGGTTGCCCTTCGGGTCTTCCAGAGTCAAAGCGTCAGAGGGCTTCAGACCCCCGCCTTGCGCAAAGTTTCCGTTGATAACGGCGATGTCCACGTCAGGAAGCAGGGCTGGTTCGGAAGCGCCGTCAACTTCGGTGAACTGGAAACCGTGAGGATTAGCCGCCGGCTTAGCCTTAACGTTCACGACCGAGACATCTTTCATGCCTTTGAGCTGGAGCAAATTGTTAGCTGCCAGCAAGTTGAGCTGGCGTGCCTGGTTTGACGGGTCGTTGATGATGGCAATCTTGGCGCCATCTTTGAGTTCGTCGAGACTCTTGATTTTGCTGGAGTAGATGCCCATCGGCTCCAGATGAATACCCTTGCCGGCAGTGAACTTGTAGCCGCGAGAGGCAGATTGCTCCTCGAGGTAAGGTACGGTCTGGTAATAGTTAGCGTCGAGGTCCCCAGACTTCAGAGCCTCGTTGGGCTGGATGTAATCAGAAAATTCTTGAACTTTAATAGTGATTCCAGCCTTTTCGGCGGCGCCGGAATCCTGCAGGTACTTCAGAATCTTGGCGTGCGGGGTGGGAGAAGCACCTACGGTCAAAACGTTTGCGTCACCGGTGCCGGCCCCGCCGCAGGCGGTCAGAGAAATAGCCAAAGCGCCAGCGCCTAAAAATGCTGCGGCGCGAGTGAAAAATTTGTTCATGATATCCCTTTCCCTCGATGTCATGTTAATAATGAAAGAATAATAAAGATTTGGGAAATAAGAAAAAACCCAGCAAAACCGGCTGTAAAACCGGCGCTGGGTCAGACCGGGAAATCCCGGAAGCGTGCGCGAAAGGGGAGTTGAACCCCTACCCCATCACTGGGACACGGACCTGAACCGTGCGCGTCTACCAATTCCGCCACTCGCGCGTGTGCGGCTGTTTATAAAAACAACGCCATAAAAAGATACCTAAACATTGCCAGTTCGGCAAATTAAGGTTCGCCGCGAGAAGCTGACAGGGCTGTGGCTGGGTATCTTGGTGAGACTGCTGGGGCACTAATCGGGCGAAGCCTGCATAAATCGAGGTTTGCCCGGGTATGTTGGACGGCGGGGGCCAACTCGCCACGCCGTGAAGGTAGTGACCGAAAGAATGGGGAAAAGTTTAATTCTTCTTTACAGAATCACGCGACCCCACCTGTTCCAACCTTGTACAATGGTGTCCAGGTATTTGTATGCTCAAGGAGGATTACAGGTTTATGACTGGCGTAAACGTGCCCGGTAGCGGTCAGGGAGGCAGACCTGCGCCCAAGCCTGCAAATGCCAACCCGAACCTGGTTTCCCTGGGCGGCACTCCGTCAGGTGCGGTTCCGCTCGATTCTGTGGCAGTTCCTCCCCAGAGCTACGGCGGCGCTGCCAGTAGTGACAATATGGTTTCCCTCAACGTCCCCATGGGAGGTGCGGTGCCTCTCAACGACCCTGCGGCTGCCTATGATGGTGGGGCAGTGCCTCTCAGTGGGGAACCTGATGGTGTGAACGATGTGATGGGAATGCCGCCGGCGGCACCGATGGGAATGCCGACATACGACCCGAACAGTCAGCCCCTGAATCCTAGCGCATACGCTGGCTACGGCTACGGTAATTCCAATATGGCTCAATCGTCTTTTTCCGGTGGTCCAGGGTCAGCTCCCAGCGGTGCTGAATATCCCGAATACCCTGGATACCCTGCTCAAAACCAGCCGGTTGATTTTAGTCAGGCAGGAACTGTTTCACCGCCCGGGGGATACCCCTCCATGGGGGCGCCGGCTCCTCAGTATGCACCCCAACCCATGGATCCTCGTATGGTGGTGCAGCGCTCCGAGGAACAGTATCCTGATTTGCAAGACATTCGCGCGCGAGTGCCCTTTAATATGCCGACCTTGGGCTCTGACCAGCCCGCCGTGGTCGGTCGGGCTTCTCGGCGTAAAAAGCGCGATGCCGGCCAGAGGGACAAATCCGAAGGGAAGTTGGGGAATCTCAGTCTTCCTGGCGATCCGAATGCGGGTCTGTCCCTAAAGGAACTGCTGGGTCAGCCCGTGTCAAATATGGCTGCGGCGACGATTCTGAGCCCTAAAGAAATCGAAGATTCTGATGGCCTGCAAATGCGAGCCGTAGGTCTGGCCGTGGGCGAAGTGCCCGAGGTGGACGCCCGTTACGAGATTCCCTACATCGCCCGTGAACACCCGTCGTATTACACAGGCTACGAAATCAGCCTAATCATGGAGTCCATTCGTGATCCCGAGCACGCCCGCCAGGTGCTGGCTCGTATCGTCGCGATTCCCCGATGGATTCGTTGGGTAATTTCCTTGTTCGGTGGCGTATGCGGGGCGGCCGTTTCCGCTTTGAACGCGTTTCTTTCCTTGATTGCCTTTACCGTGTTGATGGCGATTGTGTTGCTGTTCACCTACTCTTTCGCCAGTCGTATCGGTTCGGGACGTTTCTATGATCCGACCGGGTACAAGGTGATTTGGTTGGGATCTTTTATGCCCATTGGCTTGTTGTCCGCCATTATCGTGGCGCGCGCTATGGTGGGACAACCCTGGCTGGCTGTTATTGCGTTTGTCGTCACCACGCTTTGCGGTATCTTGTGGACCACTTGGATTCAAAAGTTCCAGGTTCGCCGTCTGCTGTCCTCTGAAATTCCTGACGAGCCTGTCGACGAGTAAATTCGTCGGATTGTATGGTGCGATTTCCCGAACTGAAGCCGGGAACCGTGTCTGGCGTAGCGGCTAAAACGGGACGACAGTCACAGTAACTCTGGTGATTATCCAGGCTAGAAACCATACTGAGCCCCAAGCTATCGACAGGAATGACAGCCCGAACGCGGCTCGCAGCATCCCGTCGCCGGGAAGATGCTCGGAGGAAAGCGTACGCACCCGCAGCATCCCGCCAGCCAGCACCGCCACGACTACGGCGGCTATTGAAAGAAACACCGGTACCAGGAAACTGGCTAGGGCAATCACAAACAGTGTGATGACGACACCGGGGATTTTTTGTGCTGAATCCCTGTATCCGGTTTGGGAAAAAACCTCTCGCGGGTCGACCTTTTCCAGGCCGGGAAAATCCGAAACATAGGCATCGCTCACCCGTTTAGCCTAACGCAACAGGCGTTTTTTTGCGCGCCCGGGGCCGTACTAGGATGAGAGGGACAAATCCGGGAGTCTGCAAGGAAGGACGAAAAATGTCAGAAACGAAAACCGGCAATTTCAAATGGAAATTGCATGGGGACGGCAAGCACATCACGACCGGTGAGGTCGTTCAGCCCAACGAGCGTTTGACCTGGCCGCGAACTATCGGCATCGGAGCTCAGCACATTGTTGCTATGTTCGGCGCGACCTTCCTGGTTCCGTTGCTGACCGGGTTTTCTCCCGCAACCACACTGTTCTTTACGGGTGTGGGAACCATCCTGTTCATCCTCATTACCTCGGGGCGTCTGCCCTCGTATTTGGGTTCGTCCTTTGCGTTGATTGCTCCCATCGGTGCGGTAACCGGTTACGTTTCCGGCGGCGGGGCACCTATTGACTCCGGCAAGATGGCTCTGGCACAAGGCGGGGTGATTTCCGCTGGCGCCCTGCTGCTATTGGTCGGGGTGTTGGTCCATTTCGCGGGTGCGACTTGGATTGACCGGATTATGCCGCCGATAGTGACGGGAGCCATCGTGTCGTTGATTGGTTTCAACTTAGCTCCTTCGGCGTGGAACAACGTAAAGCAGGCCCCGGTGACGGCCACCGTGACCATCTTGTCCGTCCTGCTGATTACCGTTCTGTTCAAGGGCATCATCGGGCGTTTGTCGATTCTCATTGGGGTACTCATTGGCTATGCGACGGCAGTGATTCGCCACGAAGTGAACTTTGAAGCTATCAGCAAGGCCGACTGGGTGGGCCTGCCGACTTTCCACGCCCCGGCGTTTAGCCCTGCCTTGCTGGGCTTGTTCCTTCCGGTAGTGCTGGTACTCATCGCCGAAAACGTGGGTCACGTTAAGTCTGTGTCCGCCATGACCGGTCAGAACCTCGACGACCTGACGGGGCGGGCTTTGATTGCGGACGGCTTGTCCACCATGATTGCCGGCAGCGGCGGCGGTTCCGGTACGACCACCTACGCGGAAAACATTGGCGTGATGGCCGCGACCCGGGTCTATTCCACCGTGGCTTATATTGTTGCTGCTATCGGGGCTTTGGCCCTGTCTTTGCTGCCCAAGTTCGGTGAGATTATCGCCACCATTCCGCCGGGGGTTCTGGGCGGAGCCGCGACGATTCTGTACGGCATGATTGGGATGCTGGGGGTGCGTATCTGGGTTCAAAACCAGGTGGATTTCGCGGATCCGGTGAACTTGAATACGGCCGCGGTGGCGATGGTGATGGCTATCGCGAACTACACCTTGGTGATTGGCGACGTAAAGTTCGAGGGTATCGCGATGGGTTCTTTCGGTGCCATTATCATGTACCACGTCATGCGGGCGATTTCTAACGTTCGTGGCACCAAGCTGGAGCAAGCCTCCCCGGCTTCCGCTCCGGCCGGAACGGAATTGCATTCCGAAGCCTATTCTAAGCGTCACGCGGATCAAGAACTGCGAGCCGCGCAAGGAAGAAGCGATGCCCAGGATTGAAGCGAAGGACCTGATAGGCCAGGGTGATTCTAAGGAATTACGCGCCAAGCGGCGGCGTCGTACTCTGGCTCGCCAAACCGTGTTTTTTGGCTGGATTGTTCTGGCGATGGCGGCGGTTTTGGTGGTTTCTTTGCCTTTTGCTATGGGCTTGGTGTCCCTGCCTTTCGGCAATTCCTTCGTTTTGTCTGAGGAAGCCAAGGCGAAAGTGCCGCCGTGCCCCCCGAAAGGAAAGCCGGTTTCCCTGCAGGGAGTGACGGTAAATATATTCAACGGATCCTCCCAAAATGGCCTGGCTACGCAGACAGCACAGCGGCTGAAAGGCTTTGGAGTCAAGGTCAACGCGGTTGGTAACTCGCCGGATTCCTACGCCGGGGCAGCCCGGATTAATACCAGCAAGGGAAACGTGGCGAAAGCCTTTTCGTTGGCGCGGGCACTCCCGCAAGCCGACGTCAGGATTGACTTGAATCGCGGCTCAGAGATTAACGTCTTGCTGGGCGAACAGTTCCAGGGTGCGCTCTCGAAGGATAACCTCAGCGACGGCGACTTGGGACACTATCCACGGGCGCCGAAAAACTGCCAGGAAGTCAACTGAATAAACCACGAAACTGGCGGCAAACGCCTCGGAATTCCCTTGAAAACTTTGGGAAAGGCTGCCAACCAGGCTTGGAGCGTAACGTTTTTAGTTATGCTTGAAACTAGGTTAACCGCAGAAAAACGTAAGGAATGCAGGTAAAGCTAGCGAAAGGAGAACGGCGTGGGGTTGTTTTCTAAGGGCAGACCTGATACCAGCGGTCCGGTTCGTCCCTATGTTAAAAGTTTTGCCGGGTGGGAAGCGCCGTCTACGTTTGCCACCGTCGAGGACTCGCTGGAGTTACAAGACGATTTCGCGGCACTGTTTGCCGGATATAACGTGGACGATATTAACGGCGCCGAATTTGACGATTGGGCTTACCTAGTGCGTGACCGGAACAATCCTGATGATTATGCGGCGGTCTGCGTTTGGGTGCAAGGCCACTTTGTAGGCTATTTGGATCATGCTACCGCCGGCAAATACGTGGTGGAGCTCAATGGTTTGGATTCCCAAGAACTCAATCTGGTGGTGCCTTGCCACCTGTGGGCCCAGCGCACCAAGTCGCGGTTGGCAAACCGGGTGACCTTGAGCTTACCTCCCGTAGGTGGGGTGGGTCCGGTCAATATGTTCCCGAAAAAAGCTTTCACGATTTTGCCCCCGGGGGATGAAATCCCCTTGGAGGACTACGATGAACACATCGGTCCGCTGCATCCCTATATCTCCACCGGCAAGACGGTGCCGGTGGCTCTGTGGATGCAAGAGGACAAAGGCGGTCTGGGGGCTTATCTCGACAAGAAAACGTATATCGGACGAGTCCCCGCCCACGCTGCCGAGCTGATTGTGCCGCTGGTGCGAACAGCGGTGGCTCATAAACTGATCCCGATTGCTCGCGGTATGTTGACCGGTTCAAACATTCGCAACGACCTGACCATCGTCACGGGGGACACCCATACGGTCGGTTCCCATTGGAAACCCACTCATGACGGCGGAAAGTGAGTGCGTGAGGGGTTTGCAGAAGCGCGAACCTGCCCAGCCGTGCTTTTGAATCCGTCCTGACTAGGAAAAATAACCTCTGTTTGTCAGGAACAAAGAGTTGTTTTTCTTTCAGGTTCCTTTTAGGATTTATTCAAGGAACTGGCAGAGTGGGCTCGGCGGGAAAACCGCCTCGGCACGAAAAACAGCCCCTGTAAACTTGTGACAATCAAAACTGAGAAGGTGACAGAGTTGAAGAAGCAAACTCGAATCGCGGCGGCAGCTGGGGCAGCATTTCTAGGGTTGGGTCTGAGCGCCAGTGCGGCGCTGGCTCTTCCGGCTCCTGCGGAACCCAATGCTGAAAATATCGGCGGCATTGAAGCCCCGAGTTCTCCGGGAGGAATCCCCGCCAACGGTTACGGTCCTGATTACCACACGGCGATGGTGGGTTTGAGCCAGGCGGCTTTGCATCCGGGGATGACGCCTTTGGGTGCTAATGATTTCAACTGCAAGCCAGCCCCAGGCACTGAACCGGTCGTTTTAATTCCGGGTACCGGCAACGATGCTTTCGGAGCGTGGTCCTATATGTCCCCGCGCCTGAAACAGGCCGGTTACTGCGTATTTACGTTTAACTACAACCCTTCGACCTCAAAGAACGCTAAGGGTGAAACCGTCATCAACGACTCAAAAGCCTTCAGCGGAGACATCAAGCAAAGCGCGGCGTTTATGGCCGGTTTTGTGGATCGGGTTTTGGCGGCTACCGGCGCCACAAAGGTTGATTTGGTGGGCCATTCTCAAGGCGGTGGGGCGCTGCCGCGGGCTTACATCAAGTGGTACGGCGGGGACCAGAAAGTCGACCAGCTCATTGGCCTGACCCCGAACAACCACGGCACGACCTTAGGAGGAATGCTGCACCTGGTCAACCGGCTGCGCCAGGAAATCCCGAGCCTTGACGACAAAGTGTTTCACAGCTCTAACCAGACCGGTTTAATGCAGCAGCTGGTCGGTTCGGAGTTCTTTAACCAGCTCAATGAGGGTATCGAGGTCTATCCGAACATTGACTACACCGTGATTACCACCAAGTTAGACACGGTCGTCACCCCCTATACCAGCGAATTCCTGGAAGGCAGCAACGTAAATAACGTGGTGCTCCAAGACGTGTGCCCGGCGGATGCACACCGACACCAAAACATGACCTACAGTGATGTGGCGCTGCAGCTGGTGCTGAAAGAGCTGCAAGAGGATCGTTTGTCCTGGCAGATTCCGGTGAAATGCCACCGCTACCAGCCTTACTTGAAGGCCTCTGATCTGTAATCTGGGGAGACTGAATAATTTTTGCCAACTCCCTGTCGGGGCCTTAACCTAGGGTTCCGGCAGGGAGATTTTTTGATTGATGAGGGAGTGAGTAAATCCGTGGACGGCGTGGAAGCTTCGGGACGCAACCAGAAAGCATCTGAGGACAAGGGAAATAACTATCTCAGCGGTTACTTAGCGGCCTGGTTTAAAATCATCGCTACCGGGATGATTACCCTGGTTGCTTTTGAAGCTATCGCGGTAAACACGGCCATGCCTTTCATCGTGGATCGCCTGGACGGCAAAAATTTGTTTGCGCTGGCGGCCGGAATCTCCATGTCCACCCAGTTAATCACCACCGCCCTGGCCGGAGCTTGGGTCGATACCAGAGGCCCGAAACCGGTAATTTACACGGGTATCGTGGCTTTCACCGGGGGACTGCTGGTGGCGAGTTTCGCCCCCAACATCTGGTTTGTCGTGGTGGGACGCGCGATTCAGGGCCTCGGCGGAGGTTTGTTGATTGTGCCTCTCTACGTGATGGTGGGCTCCTACGTCTTACCGCACAAGCAGCCGGCTTTTTTTGCGGTCTTTGCCATCGCCTGGGTGGTGCCTTCCCTGGTCGGCCCGCTGGTGGCGGGGTTCCTGGTGGATTATGTGCATTGGCGTTTTGTTTTCGGAATCTGCCCAATCATGTTTCTGGTGTTCTTTCCAGTGTTGTGGCCAAAATTTCGCCAATTTCCTCCGCTGCATGACCCGGTGCCGTTTCGTCCCTCTCCCAGTCTGCTTTGGGGTTCCATCTTTAGCGGCATCTTGATTGGTGCCCTGCAAGTTATCTCCGGGGTGGAACGTGAAACGGTCTCTCCGCTGCTCATCATTTCCGCTCTCATCCTGACCTTGGCGCTGTTCTTTGCGGCTCGCCCCATTCTGCCTCCCGGCACTTTCCTAGCGGTGCGTGGCGTCCCCGCCACCGTGGCGATGCGCGGACTGTTGAACGGCACTTTCGTCACCGTAGACCTCTACCTGCCCCTGCTGCTGAAAGAAATTCACGGTTGGGGACCGACCATGGCCGGCCTATCAATGACGGTTTCGTCAACAACCTGGGCATTAAGCTCATGGATTCAGGGCCGGATTGTGGATCCGGCGCACCGCCGCTGGCTGATCATCATCGGTCCCATCATCCAAATTTCGGGCACCCTGGTGGTGCTCCTGGCGGTCGTGCCCGGTTTCAGCCCCTGGTTTGTGCTGGTGGGATGGGCCATCGCCGGTTCGGGTCAAGGCCTGATTTTCCCGCTGGCCACTGTCCACGCCCTCTCCTTGACCCCGCCCCAACGCCACGGTGAGGTTTCCGCAGCTCTGAACGTAGCCGACACCCTCGCCGCTGCCGCTCTGGTGGCTTACGGGGGAATCACCTACGCCATGACCCTCTTTCTGGGACCCTGGGCATTCGCTGCCACAATCGGTTTGATGGTGGTGATGATGTTCGTCCAATTCTGGGTCGGTACCAGGATTTTCGAGTTTCCCTCACGCAAGTGAGACGCTAAAGTTGGTTGTAAGGTTAGGTTTTTGTTGTTTGAAAGGGTTTGAAAATGGAATCATTTTTGGCTTTTGTCGGGGGTCTCTTTGGGATGTCGATTATCGCCCTCATTATCTTGGTGTTGCTCATCATGGGCGGGATGTTCTTTGTGGTGAAGCAACAGACGAACTACGTGATTGAGCGTTTCGGCAAGTTTCACAAGGTCGCTCTGCCCGGTTTGCGGGTAAAGATTCCGTTCGTGGATCAGATTGCGAAAAAGGTTCCGCTGCGTATCATGCAGCTCGATTCCGTGGTCGAGACCAAGACCAAGGACAACGTGTTCGTAACCATCCCGGTTTCGGTGCAGTATCAAGTCCAAAACGTGGTTGATTCCTACTATCGTTTGGCCAATCCAGAACGTCAGATTCAGTCCTACGTCTATGACCGGGTGCGTACCTCCCTGGCCAAACTGGACTTGGATGAGGCGTTTTCTTCAAAAGACCAAATTGCCCAAGACGTCGAGACGACCTTGGCTACGGCTATGAACGCCTATGGTTTCGCCATCATCAACACACTGGTGACAGACATCAACCCGGATCCAACGGTGCGCGCGTCCATGAACTCAATCAACGCCGCCCAGCGGGAACGTGAGGCAGCGGTGAGCCTGGCTGAGGCCGAGAAAATCAAGATTGTGAAACAGGCTGAGGCCGACGCGGAATACAAGCGCCTGCAAGGTGAAGGTATCGCCGCTCAGCGCAAGGCTATCGTGGACGGTCTGGTCAGCCAGTATGAATCCCTGCGCGACGCCGGGATTGGTTCAGAAGCCCAAGAGATGCTGCTGTTGACCCAGTACTTCGACACGTTGCAGGAAGTCGCGAAAGCCTCTAACACCCAGACGCTGATGCTGCCGTCCAACCCCGGTGGGGTCAATAACGCGATGGAGGAGCTGCGCAACTCGCTGTTCACGGCCACTCGTGCCGCGGATCAACAGCAAACGGCGCAATAGTGACGCTGTAGTTTCTTGATTTTAGTGCCTTCGTATCGCCGGATACCTAAAGGGTGCTATTTACCTTGCTCGATGAGCATGTAGAGAACCATTTTTGCAGGAGTCAACGCTTTAACTGCGTGTGGTAAACGGGTAGAAAAGTGCACCATCCCGCCGGGAAGCAGTTTCACAGTTTTGCCGTCGGCGGTGATTTCAATTTCCCCTTCCAAGGTTTGCACAATTACCGGCATAGCAGCGGTGTGCTCTGATAGTTCTTCACCGCTGTCGAAGGAAAATAGCACAACATTGACCCCTTCTGCACGCATTAGGGTTTTAGAAACGGTAGAGTTCGGGGAATACTCAATTCGTTCCGCAAGTTTATCTATATATCCTAGACCGGCAGTAACCAATTCTTCTTTTGAATCCATATTTGAATCACCTCTGACCTTCATTATCATTACTGGGTTTACGCGCTATTATAGCAATTCCGGTTAGATTCTTACGGTAGTGCTTAAACGTGGCGCGCATTTCTAAAATTCTCGCCCGTAACTCTCGATCGCGTAGAACATTACCGAGAATCCGTAGCACTCCCTTGAGACCTTCATCAGCTAGGTTACGCCGTGGCGACAGCAAAGCCATGGGTTCAAAACCGACCCATTCAATAATGAAACCAGAATTTTCCAGTACCTTGCGCCATTCATTTTCAGTGAGGGGGCGAGCGTTCACGCGAATAACTTGTGCAAGACGCTTACGTAATTCATCAGCTAACTGCATGTCTATATCGTTAGGGGTTAACCCGAGTTCGTGAATCACGTAGCATCCGCCTGGTTCTAGTATCCGGTATGCTTCTGAAACAATTTTTTCTTTGTTTTTCTCGCTTTGCATGGTGAGCATCGCCTCGCCCACCACCACCTGAGCCGATTGCGACTCTAAACCGGTATCCTGGGCGTCTGCCTGTACCACTCTGCCGCCGCTGTCTGCAACGATGTTTCGCACCCGCTGGGCTGCGTCCGGGTCTTGATCTACCCCCGTATAAGACTCGACCTGCGCTTCGATAATAATTTTGGCTGTTTTACCTAATCCGGGCGCGAACTCTACGACTTTCTTTCCCGGTATATCAGCTGCTTGGAGCATCCGGTTAGTAAGTTTGAGTCCTCCGGGACGTAGCACCCGTTTTCCGGCACGTGCTAATACCCAATGTCCGGCTGCGATTTTAGTTGCGCGGGTGCTTTGTGGAAGATTGCAGTCATCATTCATGTTCCCAGTCTATCAGAATAAGCTTAGGTAAGCCTTACCTATCCTAGATAGTCTGGGTGCTCCGAGGCACAGGCGGTGTGTTTAGAGCCATCCGAGTTCACGGGCTTTTCGAGCTGCACCCGCCGGCGTGCCGAGACCTCTGCGGAAGTGGTCATCTGGGAAACCGCCAAGGTTTTTAGCGTCCGTGCTGTCTCTCCCAGTCCAAAAGCCATTGTTTAATCTCAATCCCGGGCCCGTATCCTCCCAGACCACGAGCCGCCACGACTCGGTGGCACGGTACGATGATTACCACTGGGTTGCTATGCATAGCCTGGCCTACAGCACGCGCCGCGCCAGGACTGCCAGCCTCCACCGCCAACTGAGAATAGGTGCGGGTTTGACCGTAGGAAATAGCGGCGCAGGTCTGCCAGATACGACGGCGAAACTCACTGCCGGACAGGTCGAGCGGAATCCTGAAGCTGCGGCGGGTGCCGGCAAAGTATTCCTCAAGCTGGCTTCTTGTCAGATTGCAAAGATTGCGAGCAGCAGTTGGCATCCGGGGAATAGGGCATTCAGTCGCGTTGCGTCCGTTAAGTTCAGGCGCCTGATGTGCGGTATTTGTATGGAGACTATCGCCTGGAGCGTGCGTTTTAGTCGGATTTTCACCTAACACACACCGCGTCAACCCCTGCTCGCTGGCCGCCAGATACATCCAACCCAAGGGAGTGGACAGAGGACGGCAGTCCCAGTATTCACGGCGCTGCGGCATGCCCTCAGTCTACATTGTCCGCAGCACCCGTTTTCCGGCACGCGCTAGTACCCAATGTCCGGCTGCGATTTTAGTTGCGCGGGTGCTTTGTGGGAGATTGCAGTCATCATTCATGTTCCCAGTCTATCAGAATAAGATTAGGTAAGCCTTACCTATCCTAGATAGTCTGGGTGCTTCGACGCACAGGCGGTGTGTTTAGAGCCATCCTAGTTCGCGCGCTTTTCTAGCTGCGCCCGCCGAAGTGTCCGTGTGAGTTTTGCTGATTGCACTCGAGAGGTAGTTGCGTACCGTGCCAGGTGAGAGGTACACCCGAGCCGCGATCTCTTGGACTTTCAAGCCCTGTTCGGCGATTTTCAGGACTTCCATCTCGCGTTCTGTCAAGGGATTATCGCCCTCGAAAAGGGATTCGGTGGCCAGTTTTTCGTCCACAGCGGTGCCTCCGGCGGCAATAGTTCGTACTGCGGCGGCGAGTTCTTCGGCGGGAGTTTCCTTGACCATAAAGCCTTTGGCACCGGCGCTCAAGGCGCGTTTCAAGTATCCGGGACGTCCAAAAGTCGTCAATATCAGCGTCTTGGTGTCGGCGGCAGTCTCGGTGATGGCTTTGGTGGCGGCGATTCCGTCAAGGTCGGGCATCTCGATGTCCACCACCGCAACCTGGGGGTGGTGGGTTTGGACGGCATCGAGGAGCTCGCGACCATTGCTGGCCTGGGCGACTACCTCAATGTCGCCTTCGAGTTCCAGCAGTGCCGCAATCGCTCCGCGCACTAGCGCTTGATCATCGGCCAGTACCACGCTAATCACAGCTTTACCTCCACTACGGTGCCGGTCTCAAGGGCGTTTTGCCGTTCGTTAGCGGCGCTTGCGGTGCCCGTGGTGCTTGCGGTGCTTGCGACCCCACGTTTCCCTACTATACTGAGGGTTCCCCCGACCTGTTCCACGCGAGCCTTGAGTCCCTCCAGGCCGTGTCCGGCAGCATCGGGGGGAATCCCCACTCCATTATCGGTGATAGTCAGGCTGCTCCGGTCTAACTTGATAGTGGCTCGGCGAGCCGCCGAGTGACGAATGATGTTGGTGGTGGCCTCCCTAATCACCCAAGCGAAAACTGCTTGGTTCACGGCGGGGATGGAGTCGAGGTCTTTCCAGGCGCTGCCCTCCCGTTGCAAGTCGATACCGGCACTCTCCAATGCCTGAGACGCGGCGGTGATTTCTTCTGACAAACTCTGTACTTTGAGCCCCGCCACAGTTTGTCTAACCTCCTCGATTGATTCCCGCGCCAAGTGGGTAATCTCGCGCAGTTCCGCGTGGGCACGCCCAGGGTCGCGTTCCAGCAGTTTTCCGGCTAGTTCGGACTTGAGGGCAATGACCGTAAGGGTGTGACCCAGGACATCGTGTACGTCCCTGGCTACACGTTCGCGTTCTTCCAAAATCGCTCGTGTCCCAGCTTGGCGCTGGCTTTCAATACTGGAACCGATAAAGAAAGTTATTCCCGCCACGAACATAAACACGGCTGAGGTGGTGATGGCGAGGCCAAAGTATTCTTGACCATTCGGTACAAAACTGGGGATGAGGAAGGAGGTTAAAACCGTCAAGGCTCCGGCAATATAGCCAACCGTTTGTGGCAGGGTGAAAGGCGCGGCAGCAGCGATAAACGGCAGGAAAGCCAAGGAGTTCAGCGGTCCTAACACTGCCACCTGTAGCAATGTAGTCAGCACAAGTACCGCAAAGGCTACGGCGTCGCTCTTGCGTAGGCGGTGCCGACCGTCGAAGTAGCGGAAGTTACGCTCTCCCATGATTGGTTTGCGCCACGAGAGTGAAAAAGCAGCTACGTAAGCCAGAGCGAATGCGGTGGTCAATATCAGGGAAATTATCTTTTGCCCCAGGGGTAAGGTCAGTGCCTGACTAATCGGAAAGTACAGAAACCCCAGCCACACGTGGCTCATGATGATGCTTACGATAACGTAGGACTTTGAGGGCGGCATGCTGAAACTGTGGTCTTTCGCCGTGAAGTCGGAGGTGGATTGCGTGCTCATACGCGCCTCCGTGAACGTTGATAGCCCCATATTGCCAGGAGAGCAAAAATCAAGATCCACACTACAAAGTTCACGATGCCAATTCCTAGGTTTTCGGTGTATAGCTTTCCGTCCATCGTAATCTGATTTCCGTTAGTGGCGGCGTATCTTGCGAGGATTCCGTAACCGTAGCCTGGCATGAATTTCGCGAAATCCAGCAGCCATCCGCCCAGGGGCATAAACAGATTCGCGCCGAAACCAAATAGGGTGGTCAGACCCGAGGCGATAGAGACGGCCGTATCAGAATGCAGCAGCAGCCCGAAAGCCAGACCGTAGAGGGTGAAAGTGAGCGACCCACCCAGAATCACCAAGACAGAGATAACCCAAGCAGAGGGCTCCGCTTTGGCTTGAGTCAGACCACCCAACAGGAAGATGACCGCCACGGGCAAAGCCGCCAGCAGCGCTCCCAAGGCGATTTTGGTACCCAGGTACCTCCCGTTACTCAGGGGAGTCAGTGCGATTTGGCGTCCCCAGCCTTGGATCTTTTCCACGGAGGTGCCAGCGGCAAAACTGGCGGTGGAGATAATGGCTCCGTAGGCGGCGATATTGACCATAATGACCCAGGCCCAATTGGCAGTCGTGTCGGCGACCATTTCCTTGGCATAGGTCGCGGCGACTCCAAAAATCAGGTAAATCACTGCCGGAAGTCCGATGACGAACATGGGTACTTCGGGTGAGCGCAGGATTCGCTTTAAATCCAGAGCAAATATTTTCGTGTTCATGATGAGGTTTCCTTAGTTGCTGGTCAGGGTAAAGAAAGTGTCCTCCATAGAGGGAGGGACGATTTCCAAGTGGCTCACACCGGGTTGAGAAAGAATGAAACGTGCGAAATCATCCGATTTCTGTACCAAAAGGTACATTCTGTCGTCTTTGATTTCCACAGATTCTTGGGGCCAGTGTTCCTGTATCTGAGCGGCAAGCGCGTTGAGGTGCGAGGGGTCAACCTGGAAAGACACGTTGCGCGTTCGCTGGGCAGTAATTTCCGTCGGGCTGGCGTCCGCGATGATTTTTCCGTGATTCATCACCACGATGCGGTCGGCATAATCCGCGGCCTCCTGCAGGTAGTGGGTGGCAAAGACAATGGTTTTGCCGTTTTGTGCCTGACGGTGCATCACTTCCCAAAAGTCGTGGCGCGCGTTGGCGTCCATCCCCGCGGTCGGTTCGTCGAGTATCAATAAATCCGGGTTAGGCAACAGGGCCAGCGCGAATTTAATCCGCTGTTGTTCCCCGCCGGAGCATTTCCCGATTTTACGTTTGCGAATCGGCTCCAGGTTTGCTGCGCGTATCACCCGCTCGCGGTTTTCCGGGGTATCAACATCGTGGCCGTAAGCTGCGGCAATCCAGCGGACAACTTCGGAGACATACATATCTTTGAGCAGGCCCCCAGTTTGCAGGACAGCGGCAATCTGACCGCGGGAAATAGCGGTTTTCGGGTTTACGCCCAAAACCCGCACCTGTCCGGAGGTCGGTGCGCTGAGCCCCAAAACCATATCCAGGGTGGTGGTTTTCCCCGCGCCGTTCGGCCCCAGCAGGGCCATAACTGTACCAGTCGGTACATTAAGTTCGATGCCGTCCACCGCGTGGACTTTCCCAAAGTGCTTATGCAAATGAGTGAGCTGCAGGGCAGCTGTAGTGGTTGTGTTCATGTATCTAAGTCTTGCGCCCCGGCGTTTGGGCCGGTAGTGTGCGCAATCACAAAAAATGGGTGACATCTGTCATATTTTCCGGGCTTCGCGGGAGCCAGATTAGAATGACTCCATGACCAAGATGTGCGAAAACCACGACGATTCGGCGAAAAATGGCGCTGTGTCAGCTGACTCGCGTTGTTTGGTGGTGGTCGGAGGGGTGCAAGGACTGCGTGCGCTGTGCGCTGACGACTGGGATTTCTCGGTCTACGAGTTGGTAATTTGTGGCGATTCGGGGCAAGACGTGGCGCGTGCTTTGGGGATTGTCCCCGACGTCTACATCGGCGACTTCGATTCTTCGCCCCGTCCGGCAGGTCAGGCCGAGTTCGCAGACGGGCGCACCCGCTCCCCGGAAGTCTTGGCGGCAGTACCCCTCGCCCCTCCTAGCCAAGCTATTCCCGGCGATGAGGTGGAAGTGATAATTCTGCCTGCGGCCAAGGAAGTAACGGATTCTGAAGCGGCGGTCGATCTGGCGTATTCTCGCGGCTACCGGCACATAGATGTCATTGGAGGTTTGGGGGGACGCTTGGACCACACCTTGGGAAACCTCGGCATTTTGGCGAAGTTCGCCCACACTCCCGCCCGGCTGCGCTGGATAGACGGCTACAACATGGTGTCCCTGGTGGGTCCGGGAACCCATACGGTGCCCCGCAACGACTACCACTATTTCGGCTTGATTCCTTTTGACGGCGATGTTGAGGGTCTCACCCTGACAGGGACGCGCTACCTGGTCGAGGACTTTACCCTGGTTCGCGGCTCAACACGTGGGGTTTCCAACGAAATCACCGGACAGTTCGCCACCGTTTCTTTCACCAGCGGCAGACTGCTGATGGTTTCGTCACGAGACTTGCAGGTTTCGGGTCAATAGTCTCTCCGGGCGGTTCTTCATGACAAGCACGGTAGGGCGAGTTTCGGGTTTTCGCGAGCTGTTCGAGATTTTGCAACGCAATGTGAGAGATGCGGGAAAGTGGTGGCCGGCGGAAACAAAGTTCGAGATCCTGGTGGGCAGCGTGCTTACCCAAAACACGACCTGGACCAGCGTGGAAAAGTCCCTAGAGAACCTGCGGAAGAAAGGACTGCTTGACCCCTTGCGGCTGGCGGGGATGGAATCGTGCGAACTGGAGAAACTCATTCGACCCAGCGGCTTCATGCGCGCGAAAGCGAGATACCTGAAAAACTTGACCGATTGGTACATAAAAACCGATGCCCGGGCTGGTGAGATGGACACCCCAACGCTGCGCAACTCCCTTTTGCGAGTTCCAGGAGTGGGTGAGGAAACGGCCGATGACATCCTACTTTATGCCTATGACCGCCCGGTTTTTATTTTCGATGCCTATGCGCGCCGATTGCTGGCGGCGGCTGGTTTGGGCGAGTTTCGGACCTATCGGCAAGCGCGTCAGGCCCGCGATGCGGCGTGGCGGGTAGAGACATTTACGGTGGCGGAACTGGCGTTATTTCACGGTTTAGTGGTGCAGGCCGGAAAGGATGCGCGCCGGGACGGAAGTTGGGAAGGTATCCTGAGGGCATGATTAAAGGCGCGATTTTCGATTGTGACGGGACGCTGCTCGACACTATGCCGCTGTGGCGGGAGGCAGCCGGAAAATACTTGACGACCTTGGGGATTGAGGTTGATAAGGACTTGGGTGCGCAATTTTTTGAGATGACTTTGCCCGAGTCGGCGCGCTTGGTACACCAGCGCTTCGGGTTGGACGTAACGGTTAGCGAGGTCGTGAACGGTATCAAAGATGCGGTCTATACCGGCTATCTCGAGGAGGTGCAGCTCAAGCCCGGTGCCAAGGGTTTCCTGGAGGCGCTGGCTGAGGCGGGGGTGCCGATGACGGTGGTGAGTTCCGGATCCGAGGGTCTGATTCGCCCGGCTTTCCGGCGTCTGGGGATTGAGGAGATGTTTACGCAGTATTTCGCCTCTTCGGAAACGGGGATGCATAAGCGCGAGCCGACTATGTTTTTGCAGGCGGCGGGAGCGATGGGCAGCGTGCCGGAGGACGCCTGGGTATTTGAAGACGCGGTTTATGCGGTTCGGGTGGCGAACGCGGCCGGGTTCCACACGGTGGGAATCGCCGATGACGCCAGCCGGGGCGAGTCGGATGCTCTGAGTGCTGAGGCCGAGGCTTACTGGGAAGAATTTCCCGCCGCTATCCCTGACTTCATGCTCCAGTAACAACCTGGCGATGTTCCAGTCGCGATTGAGGGTTTTCGCCGACATTTTCAAAACCCATTTTGACTAAGAAGGCAGAAAGGAGCCAGATGCGTTCAGGCAGTTTCACGACCAATCTTGGGGTCATTCGCTATTGGGTGACGGATGCGCCGTTGGCTGGCAAGCCCTGGCTGGTGTTACTGCCGGGCTTGACTGCTGATCATCGACTGTTTGCGCGACAGATTAAATATTTTACCGGTCGGTACAATCTGTTTGTGTGGGATGCGCCCGCGCATTATCGCTCGCGGCCCTTCGAACTAGCGTTTGACCTTGACGATATGGCTCGCTGGCTGGGCGAAATCCTTGACGTGGAGGGTATCGAGCGGCCCGTCTTGGTGGGTCAATCCTTGGGCGGCTATATCTCGCAAGCCTTCATGGACCTGTTCCCGGGTCGGGCGGAGGGCTTCGTTTCGATTGACAGTGCTCCCCTGCAAAAGCGGTTCTATCCGGATTGGGAGCTGGCTGCCTTGAAGCGCATGGACGCAATCACCCGTTGCATCCCCTGGAATGTGTTAAAGCCTTGGGGTGCCTGGGGGACCGCCACCACTATGTACGGCCGCCACATGGTCTATCGGTTCTTGGAAACGTACGGAGAGGCGGAATATCGGCGATTGATGGTCTTTGGCTACGGCATGTTGGCTCGCGCCGTGGAAAAGGACCGTGCGTACCGAATCGACTGTCCTACTCTATTGATTTGTGGGCAGCGCGACCATGCTGGCGACGTGAAGACCTACAACCGCAAGTGGTCGCGGGCGATTGGCTGTCCGGTGCATTGGATCAGGGGGGCCGGGCACAACTCGAACACCGACCGACCCAGGGAAATCAATAGTCTCATCGAGGGCTTTGTAGGTTCCCTTCAATAGGTTCCTCTGGTTGCGTCAGCAAAACACCAAACAGAAAAAGAGCCATCGCGTAACAGTGCGGAGCTGATGAAGAAACTGCACGGTGTGCCGTTTTCGGCGCAGCACCTCAGAAATAAAACGACTCTTGTCGCCTGCGATTTTTGCACTAACAGCATGTGTGAGATACTGAGAAAGCGTTTTTGCGCCTTGCGGGCGTAGTTCATCGGTAGAACGACAGCTTCCCAAGCTGTAAAGGCGGGTTCGATTCCCGTCGCCCGCTCCACTTAGACGTCGGATTTGATAAGTACCCTTTTGCGTTAGCGAGTATCGCTTAGGGGGTGTGAAAAATCGCTTGCGTTAGCGGGTTTGGGTTTTGCGTTACCTAGTATCGTGTTTTCCCTGTTCAGGTAGGGGTTTGGGGTTTAACTCGCTAACGGATGATAGGTGGCGTTCGCTGTAGTGCTTGTGATGGTGGTTCTATTTCTATTTTTCGGTTGGATCTATTTTTCTCGCCCGTGTTTGGCTTTTAGTTAAGTTCTACTCTGTTGTATATGTAAGTGGCGGTGAAAAGTAGCGCAATGATTAGCAGTAGGCTGCTGGTGATTGGCCAGAGCCAAGGTGCCTGGAGTGTGTCTTGAGCGAGGTTGTTGATTATGGGGGCGAGGCCAAGGGGAGTTTTGTTGCCCTCCTGGATAAATATCGCTGACATTGTTATTAGTAGGTAGGCTCCGAATCCGGCCGCAAGGGGCGTGCCGATGCCTGGTTTAAAAGTGGCTGCGACCGTTTGTGTTGCGTGAATGAGAATGATTTGTAGTGCCCATACCAAACTAGCCAATATGATCGGGGCGGGATTAGCGCCTGGGAATAACAGTGATGTTCCTGCCCAAGCCAGGGTAGCGCTGAAGACGGCAAGGAATAGGGTAGATAGCCAGCTGCTGATAGCAAAGCTGATGAGGTAGTGTGAGCGCTGCACGCTACCAGGGAAAATAAAGGGAATGTCACCATTGCCGGTAAGCACACTGCAACGAAAAGAGTTCATTGCAACCAGGATTACCGTAAGAATTTGGGTAAGGTTCTTTATCCATCCCGCGTAGGCTTGCTGCCAGGAGGGTTCTGGTAGTGACTGTATTAGCGTGGTTACTTCTGATCCGGCCAGAAATCTGATGATTCGCGGCGTGTATTGGGTAAACAATCCTTGGGTGAGAGCAAGGATAACGAATACCCCACCTATAATCCATGTCCCATAGGAGCGTAGGAGCCAGACAGCTTGATAGCGCCAGATCGATCTGAAACTCGAGGTATTCACGATTTTTTACCGCCGTCCTTAGTTAGTTTGGTGAAAAGTTCATCTAAGCCGGTAAAGGTGGGGTGAATCTTTGCGGCAGAATCGAGGCTATAGATAGCCTTAGCCACGGCGGTGGCAACGTCTGAACGCACCGTGACATCAAGGGTAACGTGTTTAGTTTGCTGATTGACTAGCTCGCCTAACTGTCCTTGAGCTAGCAGGCTACCGCGATGCAAGATCCCCACGTGGGTAGAGACTTTAGCGACATCGCTGAGGATGTGGGAGGAAAATACTATCGTTACCTGCCCGGTTAACTCGCGTAGTAGCCCCAGAACATCTGCTCGCCCGATTGGGTCAAGAGCGCTGGTTGGTTCGTCTATCAGTAGTAGTTTCGGGGCGGTAACGAGTGCTGCTGCTATTCCCATCCGTTGCTTCATGCCTCTAGAAAAGGAGCCGATTCTTCCGGGGGCTTTGTCGAGGTTAACCAGATTGAGTAGTTCGTCGCTTCTTTCGGCTGCAAGGTCTGGGGAGATTCCACCAAGGCGGGCGAGAGTGATGAGTGCATCCTTGGCTTTAAGCCAGGGGCTAATCTGGGGGACATCAGTCAGGTAAGACACGCCAGGGATCGGTTTGACCGGAAGTTTGCCTCGACTAACTCCCAGCACGGTGGCGCTGCCACTACTGGCTCCGGCCAGTCCTGCGAGGATCCTCATGGTGGTGGTTTTGCCAGCCCCGTTCGCTCCCACAAACCCATAACAGGAGCCGGTAGGAACTCGAAGGTTTATGTTGTTTAGTACTTGGTGCTTACCGAAGGTTTTGGACAAATCTTTAGTACAGACTGCTAAATCCATTTTCATTCCTTCGGATACAGCTTGCTTACCACTGAACTCGCATCAACCTGGTGATGTTTGGCTGTAGCGTTCTGTTCATATTCACGCTGGACCTTAAGCTGTCTTTGTTCGTGAAAGTACATAACCAAAAAGACGATTGGCCCAATCACTTGGCCAAAGATGATAACCAAGAGCCACAATAGGCGATTTAAGCCTGCAATGTGAGTTCGCTTATCGCGCAGCAGACAAATTAAAGACCAGACCACCGCTACCAGTTGCACTCCTATAAGGATGCAAACTCCTATTAATGCTGGGGTCGGCAGATCCAACAGTTTATCTATAGGGTTCATTGCTTGTCTCCTGAATTATGTAGCCGGGTTTTTACCCTGGCTAACGCGGTTTTTACATAAGCGAGTTGGCAAGCGCCAGCAACGAGGGGCCATAAAGCAACAATGGGCACCATCGACCGGCGGGTCATTTCCTGCTTGTCGCCAGCCCGACGCATTGCTGCAAGCCAGGCTATGGACATGGCTTCAACACCCATCAGATCAGCGTGATTGGCCAAACGCACGGCATCTTCGGATTCTGGGTCATCGCGCCGAAAGATCTGTGGCGCTAGTGCTGCAACAGTCGTTAAAACCACTGGAGCTAGCGCAGCCTGCTTGCCGGTAATAAATTTTTCAGACGCTCCGCGTGTTGAGCGCTGGAGGAGAACCTGCTCCTTGCGACTAACGAGTACCGCCAAGAACGCAACCCCAATCCCACCAGCAATAGTGGTGAGCTTAATGCCTCGCTTTAGACTAGTGGGAACGTAGCTGGCCAAGTCCGGTAGAGAATCATCGGGGCGAATTAGCCCTAAACGCACACCAACAGCACCCAGATTAACGTCCCAACCCAGTCCGTATTTTCGAGGAATGAACAAGCGCGGATTCTCTGGTTCAAAACCATCCAGCGCAGCATCAGAGCGCCCCAACCACACCCCGGAGACAGGCATCCCCAAAACTCGTGCCTGCCCTTCTGCGTCCTTACCGAACCACTTCATTACCGTATTCCTTTCTGCGTTGTTCGCTTCACAGCACAATCAAGCGCCTCCCACTCGCGGCGCATCTGCAATAAGCGATTCTTCCCAGGTTTTGCGAGCTTATAAATCTTCCTCGGTGGTCCTACCGGAGACTCCTGCCAAGCTGTAACTACCAACCCTGATTTACGTAGCCGTGCAAGCAGCGGATATAACGTACCCGTAGAAATCTCCAACCCCGCTTCCTCACGAAAACGCTCTACAAGCTGCCCCCCGTAAGAAGGACGAGACGAAAGCAATCCAAGGACAACCAGTTCAACAGCGCCCTTGCGTAACTGTGACTCAGACACAACCCCCTCCTTGCTTAACCATGTTCCTTGCATAACATACTACCGCGTGTCTAAAAGTCTAGCAACTACTTTT
>NZ_CAUPIY010000007.1:0-131262 GCF_963511525.1 uncultured Mobiluncus sp.
CTCGGATCCGGTGTCGGCTCCACACTCGGATCCGGTGTCGGCTCCACACTCGGATCCGGTGTCGGCTCCACACTCGGATTCGGAGTCGGCTCCACACTCGGATTCGGAGTCGGTGCCGCACCCTGCTTTACGGCAAGCGAACCCAAATTCACTGCGGCTACATAGCCGTTATCGTAGGTGACTTTCGAGTACAAGGTGTAGCTACCCAGCGGAATTGACTCCAACACGCCTTTCGCATGTCCAGTGGTAGCATCGAAATCCATGTCGAAAAGCCGATTTTCATCCACGTAAGCCTGCACCTTTGTGACGCGCTCAGGCGAGCCCTTGATTTGCATATCATAGTCAACGTCTGCGGTGTTGGTTCCAGGAGTTTCAACCACAGCTTGCGGGGCATACACGACGGCTTGTGGATTGATGGGGTCGGGAGGGATTGAACCTTGCGCCGCTGCCAAAGCCTCCAACCCGGCTGCGTTCGCTAACAAATTGTCAGCAAAGGTTCTCAAATCGCTCACCAGGGACTTTGACTCCGGTGATGCCACATATACATCCATCATTTCTTTGACGGACTGAGTCGGAACCTCCAAGTCCCCAGCGTGAGAAAGCGCGACTTGCATATCCGCGATATCTTGCGTGCTGTAGCCGTTTTCAGCCAACACGGCCTTCCATCCATCGGATAACTCGCCCTCAGAGAACAAATCAAACAATTGGTTAATTTTCCTGGTCGATTCTGCTCCGTAAAGTTCCGCGAATTTCACGTCAGCGTTTATTGTACCTACAGCCTTGTTTCCTTCGTCTATAGCCGCCTGACGGGCATCGGCCTGTTTATTCACAAATTCAGCAGTCCACCGCAGTTGCTGAACAGCCGCGTTCCAATCATGTTTCTCGAAGGCTCCTTGGTAGCGCTCGAAACCGTCCAAGCCAGCACGAGCAGAGTTAATCTCATCAGCGAGATGAATCAGAGTGCTGTCTATCGGGGAGCCCTTGAGTAGTTGTTCGAAACCATGTTTAACAACAACTGGTTTTTCGGTGTAATTATACTGGGGCGGATCGTTAGCAATCCCCCAGTACATCGCTTTCTGTCCACAGCTGACATCTCTCAGCAGCTGCAACGCTGCAGCTCCTGTCGGTCCCCCGACGAAAAAATTATCCATCGTATCTACGTACCCTGAAGGAATACCTACACCTTTAGCTATCTCCTTGACCTTCGAAGTTGCATATTTAGTAACATACTCATCTTCAGTTATTTTACCGGTAATACGCTTATACTCCAGCTTTTTGTATTTAATAACTTTTTCTATCGCTTGTGCTTGAGGCTTTAAATCGGTGAATTCTTTAACAGCCCAAAATGCTAAATCAGTAGCTAATGAGGGAATGTTTTTTAAATCTTTTGCCTTTTTGCCGCCCCAGAATTGAATAAAGCTAGTTCCACTGCAAACCCAAGAACTCTTTCCCCACTGTTCCTTAGCCGAATCCTTATACGGCTGCACCGCTTCTTGGCTCATTTTCGTTGCCGCTAGGCATTCTTTATCACTCAAACTACAAGGATCGACAGTAAACGGAGACGAATAACCAGTCGGAGCTCCTTGTACCATCATTTTTATTTGGTAAATTCCCGGTTTGATTGGTGCCTTAGCCATCAAAATGTGTTGCAGATTCGCCACACCGTAACCTATTTTTTTAATGTAGTTACTATCACCCTCGAAACGTGGTAAGCACGGTGGATTTGTACCTTGCGCGGTCGCATCCACCATACAAATTTCCCCACCACCATTGCCTGCAAGAGGAGCAGTTCCCATATCTGCGCGGTACCACACAAACAGGTTGTCCTGCGACGACAGTCTGTCATTTATACTCATTGGATCATCGCTGGGGCTGACAAACTGTACATACACCTGGGCGTGAGCCTGATTGGGAGGCTGGATTGCCGTCAACCCCAAGATCAGTAATGAAACGAAAAATATACTCACCAACCGAAATAGCCTTCGGGGTGAACCTAGCGCTCTTGACTGATTAAACATATTCATTCTCCTTTGTTGGCCACCACACTCACCTGGAAGTTGCTTGAAAGAAACTGAGAGATGGCTGATTGCATCCGAAGAATAGCCATTGACTGTTAAGCGTTTTCCACTACAACTGTCAACTTTGCGTAAATAAATCACACATATCTCTCTAAAAAGTAAAATACTGTCCCAGAACAGCATCATTACCGATGACCGACCTAACTCAAGGCTTCAGCGTTCCTCAACACGGACAACCTGCAACGCAACGTTTCCCGAATCAGTAACATCTTCAAGTGATACTGTGTTTACATCACCGGAACACTTCAGGAGAAGCCATGTCTAACCCTTACAATCCCGCCCAGTTCCCACCGCCCCAGCAACCCCCACAGAATCCGAACCAAACAGCCGGCCAGCTCCCGACCCAGACTACAGGCCAAATCCCCGTCCAAAACTCCGGCCTCCCCCCTCAGCAGTTCGCGGGCGCACCGAACTATTACGCCTCGCAGACTCCGGCGCAACCGAATAATGACACCAGCCTGGGGCCTTGGATGCTGACGATTTTCCTCGCTTCCCTGCCGATTGTAGGCATCGTTATGCTGCTCATCTGGTCTTTCGGGTCGGGAACCTCGCCCGCCAAGTCCAACTGGGCCAAAGCCACCCTGCTGTGGATGCTGATAGTAATAGGGATTTATCTGTTGCTTATCGTGCTCACCGGGGGTTTGATTTTGAGCGCAGCATTAGATCACAGCTGAGCAGGCGCGCCGCCGGGTACGACCCAGCCTCAAACTTTTGCTTTGCGGTAGCCAGCAGCTATCGCATCAGCTTGAGAAGCAAAGCAGGCCTCCGGAGTAGTGCGGTCGTAGAAACTTTGACCGGGCATGTGATAAATCATGGATTTTGCGTTCCCCTTGATTGGGGCGTTTGCCGGGCAGTCCTTACCGATTGGTTGCACACCTCCATTGCCAGAAGGCTGGGGTTGAGGTTGTGGTTGCGGTTTTGGCTGGGGTTTAGGTTGCGGCTGGGGCTGCGGGGCGACCTGACATTGCAGATTGGAGTTGTCACTCAACGCACCGGGTCCTCCCACGAAAGTGACCGGCACGGAAGGTTGAACAGGCGAACAATTCTGCTGTGCTAGCAGCAAGGGCATCTTTTGCAGACCGGCAGCGGGCACAATCGAGAGGGCATCCGGGAAATTCACTCCCGACGCCAGGAAGGCACTAGCAGCGGGCTTCGCAGCAAAAATTTGGGACGCGGTCTCGAATCGGTTAGCTCCGTAAATCCGGTTCGGATTCGGCAGCCCCGCCAAGAATTCATCGGGAAGGGCACCCGGACCGCCCAGCGCCGTAGTAGCCGTAGCGCCCAGCTGCTGAGCCACCGAAACCGCATACTGTTGCGCACCCGGACCGGTAAGCATAATCGGCACCCCCTCTTGTGCGGCCAACGCACCCCCGGCCAGCGCATCCGCAAAACCGGTGCCAGTCGCTAAATACAGCTTCCCGGCTTTTCCGAACTGCAGAGCAATTTTTTCGGCAGTCTCGTAACGGTTGGCTCCGGAAATTCGTTGCACCGAACCGAACTGTGTCAGCTGAGCCTCAACTTGCTCCGAGACCGCCCCGGCACCGCCCAGAATCGTAATGCTGGGTGAACCGAGCTTTTGCAGATAAGCCTGCTGATCGGCGGTAATTTGTGAGCCAACCAACAAAATGGGCGCCTGCTGTGTAGCGGCCCACGGCCCGGCAGCCAAAGCGTCGGGGAAATTCGTTCCCGTAGCGACAAACACGTTTTTCGCAGCGGGGAAGTACGTCTGAGCAATAGCCAGGGACGTTGCATAACGGTCCGGGCCAGCAATACGAGTGCCCGCGGCTTGCGCGGGAATTTGCAGAGTTAGAGCAAGAGCAGCGGCGGCAACGCCGGCGAGAGTTTTCTTAAACATAAAACGAATTCTAGGATTTACGCCTCGAAAAAAGTGCCAATCGGAGTGAGAAATCTCTGTCAACAGCTCCCCCTGCTCGGCTGACCACCTGCGAAATTGGTTTCGACCAGCCTGCATAGCTCAGCGAATTGTTACCGTTTCGACTCCACTAACAGCGTGAGTTCACTAATCTGTTGTTTCAGTTCGTTGATTTCAGCACTGGTGGCCGCCCGATCCTGCTCATTTTTTTCATTCACCACGTCTACAACCCACGAAGCTAAGGTCGCTGTCACGACACCAATAAGCGCCACCCCGCCTGTCATCAGGCATAAGGCAACCACGCGGCCAGTGACGGAAATCGGATACAAGTCTCCGTAGCCCACTGTGGTAATCGTCTCGAAAGCCCACCAAATCGCCTGTGGAAAAGACGTAATCAGCGCATCCGAGACACCATGCTCCGCATCCAGCACAGCCAGCGCAGCCACAAAAATCAGCAGTGCCGTGCTTGCCACCGAGTACAGGGCTATCTTGCCGCGAAAGGTCGAACCGGCCTTGCGACCAAGTACTTTCACAAAAGTTACGAGCCGCAGTAATCGCAGCGGCCGTAAGATTGGCAGCGCCACTATGAGCAAATCAAACAGGTGCGTGATGAACCACTTGAAGCGCGGCTTCGCCAAGAAAAGCCGCACCACGTAATCAGCGACAAACGCGGCCCACACCACATTCATGATGAGCTCTGTAACGCTGGCGGCCCGGCCTTGTAGGTTACCGATAACTTCCCAGGCGTAGGCCCCCAAAAATAGGACCGCCAGAATCAACAGCGGCCAATCCGTGAAACGCTCCCATGTGTCCAACCTTTTAGATTCGCTCATAAGCACATAATAATGCCGTTCACAAGGATGGTTTCGCGGTCTTTGGTGGGTAAAGACGGCTGCTCAGGTGCCGAATTTCCCAAGGATTTAGCTGGATTAAGGGTTTATCAGGACATGATTCTTTGGTAAAGTTTTGCTGGCGGGAGGTGGTTAAGTGAGCAGGAAATCGAAGATTTGGATTGCCAGTATCCTGGCTGTGATTTCCGTTGCCGCCGCAATCGGCGGAATCACCATTTACCTGGTCAACAAATGGGAAGTCATCATCACCCTGAAAGGCGACTCCACCAGCACTGTTGAATACGGCGACGCGTGGAAAGACCCCGGCGCCACCGCTTATGGAACCAGTACCCTGTTCACCTTTACTCACGACGACCTCAAGCTGCACACCACCGGAAAAGTCGACACTTCCAAAGTCGGCACTTATGAAATCACTTATGCAGCGAAATACCGCGGAGTCGAGGGAAAAAAGACCCGCAAAGTGACCGTTCAGGATTCCCAACCGCCCGCCATCACGGTCGACGGCGGGGAACAGATTACCCTCCCCTACGGCCTGCCCTGGCAGGACTCCTATTCCGCCACAGACAACGTGGACGGCGATTTGACCGCGAAAGTCCAGGTCGACGGCCAAGTAAACGTGAACGCGGCGGGGTCATACACGCTGCGCTACCAAGTCTCGGACTCCAGCGGAAACCAGGGCACAGCGACTCGCCAGGTCACCGTGATGCCGCCCGTGTCCCCCAACGCAGACCCAGCGGCAGGCTTGGACAAAGTTATCTATCTAACCTTCGACGATGGACCCGGACCGGCGACGGCTCATCTGTTGGATATTTTGGCAGCCAAAGGGGTGAAGGCGACGTTCTTTGTGACCAACACGATGGGGCACACTGACATGATTGGGCGCGCTTACCGCGAAGGGCACTCGGTGGGGATCCACACCTATACCCACCAGTATTCCCAGGTTTACGCCAGCGACGACGCCTACTGGGCGGACTTCGACCGCATGGCGCAGGTTATTCGGTCGCAGACCGGCCAGGACACCAAGCTGATGCGGTTCCCCGGGGGCAGCTCCAACACCGTGAGCCGCAGCTACTCGCCCGGAATCATGAGCCGCCTGACCAAACTCATGGCCGTGAAAGGCTACACCTATTTCGACTGGAACGTGGAAAGCGGGGACGCTTCGGGACACACCAACAGCGCTTCCGTCTTTCAAAAGATTACCGCCGGGGTAAGGGGGAAATCGGTGTCAGTAGTCCTTTGCCATGACATCCACCCCACCACTGTCGACGCGATGCCCCAGGTCATCGACTGGGGCAAGCAGAACGGCTACACCTTCCTGCCGCTTGCTCCCGGCAGCTATCCTGCGCACCATCGGGTTGCGAACTGAGTTTGTTCGCGGCGTTCACCAGGTCGGTTGTGAGGTCGGGCAGGTACGTTAGGCCAAGTAGTCGCGTAACGGGCAAAAGGCCGCGCGGCGGGTGGTGGTCTCGCATAAGCCAAGTGGGACGGTCAGTACGTCTGAGTGGCGTATAGGTTTCGTTTATTTCTGTTTTCAACATTGCGTGACCGTTCATACGTCCGCATTTGAGTACACGCGAATTCCCCATGTGGTACACTCATAGTATGAGTACCACATATGCGACCGTTATGGGAGACCGGGGGCGCCTGGTCATTCCCTCGGCGCTGCGCCACAATCAAAAGTGGGAGCAAGGCACTCAATTGCTGATGCTCGAAACCCCGCACGGAGTCATCGCCATGACCCGCGAACAGGCCAAACAGCTGGTAAAGAAGCAAATCGGGGCGAGCAGCCTGGTTCAGGAACTCATCGCGGAACGGCGCAGCGCGGCTCAGAAAGAATCTTCGTAATGTTTGTCTTAGACGCTTCGGCGCTGCTGGCGTTTTTGCAGGAGGAACCCGGTTGGCAGCGTGTAGAGCAGGCACTGGGGCAAGGCGTAGTAAGCGCCGCGAACTGGTCAGAAGTCATCCAAAAGCTCATCTCCCGCGGGGCGGACGTTTCCCTGGCCACGAATTTGCTGTTCTCATACGGGCTGAAAGTACGCGAGGTCAGCGAATCCGACGCGGTCGCGGCGGCGCAGATGTGGCAGCCCGGCACGAGCCTTTCCCTAGGCGACCGCCTTTGCCTCGCCCTCGGCAAACGCCTGGGCGCCACCGTCCTGACCGCGGACAAAGCCTGGGGCGAAGGCGAAGGGATTGAACAGATCCGGTAGCTGACGCTCTCCACAAACTGCATCCCTGGAAATGTACCCTGCAATAGTCAAACCTTACAATGCAGGTTGCAAAAATCTATTGCGAACAACGCTGAGAATGAGCTTAAGCTGGCAACTGCGATCACATACCTCTGCAAAGCTGGAGTACAGAGGACAAGGTTAAATCTTTCTTTACGACTTGTTTCAATTAGCCTAGGAAGACAAAGTGCCGTCAGCGGTCTAGGGATTCTTCATCCACTAGGTGCTCAGCTTGTTCAATAATCAGTTTGACTGCAGCCTCTTGCTTATCGGGTGGATACTTGTATTTAGCGAGCAGTCGTTTTATCCGCGAACGCATCCGAGCCCGCACTGATTCTTTTTGCATCCAGTCAATAGTGGCGGAGCGTCTAATAGTTTCCACCAATTCCCTGGCAATGGTTTTAAGAACCTCATCCCCCATCTGCAAAATGGCGGAATCATTTTGAATCACCGCATCATAGAGGGCGACCTCGGCGTCACTGAGTCCCAATTCCTCTGCCCGTTTCTGATTTTCGCGCATTTCTTTAGCCAAAGCCACCAATTCCGCGATAATCTCGGCGGTTGTTAGGGAGCGGTTAGTGTAGCGCTTCACCGCGTCAGCAAGCATTTGGGAAAACTTACGTGACTGCACCAGATTCGTGCGTGCCAGAGTGTGAATCTGATCCGTCAGCAATCTGCGCAGCAATCCTAGCTGCAAGTTTGGTTTTCCGCTTTTACCGATGGAATCCAAGAACTCATCCGATAGTAAAGACAGCTCTGGGCGTTCCATCCCGGCTACCTGGTAAACGTCTACCACCTGGTCTGCGGTAACCGACTCGTTAACCAGTTGGGATAATACGGAATCGATATTGCTGCTGCCCTGCCGGGATCCTCCTGCATCTGGGTTAAGGATCTTTAGCGTTGCCGTGCGCACATCGGTAAACAGGCGCACATCATCCCGAATTTCCAACGCTTCGGGACGCGAGGATACCAGTGCATAGGCTTTCGCCAGTGCTAACACTTGGTCTAGGTAACGTTTGGTTACTTCCTCATCGGAGAGCACATAATCCAGCACTGTTGCGTATTGGGCGAGGCGCTCATCGGCGGGGAGCTGGGGGGAAGAATCATAAGTAACCGGATGCAAAATTCCTTTGATTACATCGTATTTTTCTTCCATGACTTGGATTAGTTGTTCTATGGGTACCCCGGCTTGTTCGCGGTCAGAAGAGGAATAGGCACTCAAAGCTTTCTGTAGGGAGGAAAACAGCCCGATATAGTCCACGATTAGTCCGCCGGGCTTGTCTTTGAATTTTCGATTTACTCTGGCGATTGCTTGCATCAACCCGGCGCCTTGCATGGGCTTATCTACATACATAGTGTGCATGGAGGGCGAATCAAAGCCGGTCAGCCACATATCGCGCACAATTACGATTTCCAATTCATCTTCGGGGTTTTTGGCGCGTAGTTTCAGGTCGCGGCGTTCCTCTTTGGAGTGGATATGGGGTTGGAAACTGGCGGGATCGGCAGCCGAGCCGGTCATCACCACTTTGATTTTGCCCTTATCCAGGTCATCGGAATGCCATTGGGGGCGAAGCCGGGTGATTTTGTTGTACAGTTCCACGGCGATTCGCCGGCTCATAGTCACGATCATGGCTTTGCCGGCCATGGCTTCTCGGCGTTGTTCCCAATGGTTAACAATATCTGCCGCCACCACATCTAGACGTGAACCTGCCCCCACCAGGGCTTCCAGCTGCGACCATTTGCTCTTGGCTTTCTCACTGGACTCGCTGACATCGTCTTTGGCAGCCTCATCTATGAGGGCATCTGCCCCGGTCAGAGCATCCTCGCTGAGGTTAATTTTGGCGAGGCGGGATTCGTAAAATATCTTGACGGTAGCGCCATCTTCTACTGCCCGGGTGAGGTCATAGACGTCTATATAATCGCCGAATACTGCCCGAGTGGAACGGTCATTAGATTCAATCGGGGTACCGGTAAATCCCAGGAAGGTGGCGTTTGGCAGGGCGTCGCGCATATGTTTCGCTAAACCAGTTTTTAGCCGTCCTTTTGCGTCCAGGGTTTCAGAAAATCCGTATTGGGAGCGGTGCGCCTCATCGGCAACTACTACTACATTCCGCCGATCGGTGAGGACGGGGTTAAGGTCACCGTCCTCGCCGGGAGCAAACTTGTGGAGGGTGGTGAAGACGATTCCCCCAGATTCTCGGGTCAGCAGTTCCCGTAGATTATCTCTGCCAGTGGCTTGCACCGGATTTTCGGGGAGAATCTGCGCGGGGGCGAACACCTCGCCGAAGAGTTGGTCATCTAGGTCGTTGCGGTCAGTGATGAATACCAGGGTGGGGTTTTTCATTCGCGGGTCGCGCAGCAGTTTCGCGGCGTAAAAAACCATTTCGAAGCTTTTCCCGGAGCCTTGGGTGTGCCAGACTACCCCGCCGCGGCGGTTCCCGTCCGGACCAGATGCCTTAACCGTAGATTCCACGGCAGCGTTTACTGCCCAGTATTGATGGTATTTAGCTACCCGTTTGATGAGGGCGCACCGGCGTTGCCCACTTGTCGGGTCGGTTATGGCTTCATCGGAATAAACCACGAAATTGCGCAGTATATCTAGGAAACGTTGCGGGGTGAAGACCCCTTTTATTAGTACTTCTAGGGCGGGACGGTTAGTTACTACTTCTCGCCCGTCCATAGTTTTCCAGGGGGCGTAATGTTCAAATCCGCCGGTGAAGGAACTCATCGCTGCACTGGTGCCATCGGAAATTATGGTGACCACATTGGGGGTAAAAACTACCGGAATGTCGTGGCGATAGGTTTGAATCTGGTTCCAGGCGTTACGCATAGTGGCGTGTTCATCGGCAGGGTTCTTTAGCTCCATTAGCCCTACCGGTAGGCCGTTTAGGAATATCAGAACGTCGGGGCGGCGATTGTGTCCGTTTTGAATAATGGTTACCTGGTTGAGAGCCAGCCAGTCATTGCTGGCAGGATTATCGAAATCGATTACCTGCAGTAGTTTCGTTACTGTCTGACCGTCACCCGCCCTAGTTTCTACCGGGATTCCTTGCACCATCAGGTCGTGCATTCGCTGGTTTTCTAAGGCTTCGTCTTGGGAATCGGCGCGCTGCAGGCGTTTTAGAGCTTCGGTAATCATGGGCGAGGAGGCGCCGGGATTTAAACGCCGCAACGCATCTTCCACGCGCACCCACAACACGGCATCGGATAGTTTTTCGCGCACTGCCCCCGTCGGAGTATCTTTTGAGACATTCCCGGTTTGATATCCGATTTCTTGTAGCCATTTAAGGGCGGCAATCTCTACGGTGTTTTCATTCAGTGTCGTCATGGCCATCCCTCGCCTCCAAAGCTTCGGCAGCAAACTTGTCGAAATCGGATTGATATTCCACGTCTTGGATTACCCGATATTTTTCCAGTTCTTCTTTGGCTCTCTGGTCAGCTATTTTCTTAGAGATTTTCCCGGCGTTATCCAAGAGTTCGCGACTATCAAGAGTGAGTACTTGGTTCAGGAATTCTTCCCATTCTTCCATGGTGGTGGGAATATGCCGCTTGGCACGCGATTCTGCCAGGTTTAGATAGGCTTCAACAATTCGTCCTAAATCAGCCAATTCATCTTTCGTGAGGTAGTTCTTGGCGACGGTAACATCGCTGGCTAGAACTTTCCCATCCGGAGAGTTTTTCCAAGTCGTTAACCCCATATGCGGTTTGGCGGCGTCAGCTCGCTGGGCAATCAACTCGGCAGCGGTATGACCATGCACCGCGAAATGTAGTTTGTTTTGAACGGCAGCGAAGAATGTTTTGGTGGTGGGGGCATCGGGGTTGTAGTCGACTGCGGTGGCATAGATGTCGGTTATTTTTTGGTAAAAGCGGCGCTCGGAGAGACGAATCTCGCGGACTTCTTGGAGTAGTTCCTCAAAATAGTCATGCCCGAGAATCTTCCCCGACTCCATACGGTCGCGGTCAATAATATAGCCACGCAAAGTAAAGTCGCGAAGAACAGCGGTTGCCCACTGCCGGAACTGGGTAGCGCGAATAGAATTTACGCGGTAGCCAACGGAAATAATGGCATCTAGGTTGTAGTGCTGGATCTGCCGCGCTACCTGGCGAGAGCCTTCTTGGCGAACTATCCGGAAAATCCGGATAGTTGCCTCAGGGCTTAACTCACCGGAAGAAAAAATGGTCTTAAGATGCTCGTTTACTGTCCTAACATCAACGTCAAATAGCTCAGCCATCAGGGCTTGGGATAACCAGATAGTGCCGTCCTCATAGCGCACTTCGACACCTACACCGGACTGAGCGGTGAAGACCAGGAACTGACCCGAGTAATGCCGTATGAGTTTCTTAGTCATTTTCCCCCTCCGGCAGCTCGGTATCGGTAGCCTCCTGGACAACTTCCCGCGCTTCGGGAACGCGGATCCGCCCCGACATCAGCTCCGGCAAAAGTGTGTCTCGGAGGGAGGCAAGAACTTGATTTTCCAGAATTCTATAATGACTCATAATTCTCATCGGCATGGTCATTGATTCGATTTCCCTGAGTGCTCGTTCGTCTGTTGGAATATTGACTTCATATTCCCCTATCGCGGAAACACTCACTGCAGGATAGGCACTGCCATAGGAATTGCTCTGTAAGTAGCTTGCGAACGATTTTCTACTGGCAATGTAGGTTAACACCGAGGACCCAAGAGGAGCGATCGGCCTAATAACTGCGAACCCGGTAGAAACTACAGTAAGTGGATGCGGCATAAGCACTAAAGCAAAAGCTTGCCTACCTGGGCGAACAGTGGAGAAAATTAAATCTCCGTCAGACACTCCTCTTCTAGCACGTGATGGCGCTTCATCCCATGACATTTGCTGAACCGTATTAATTCGCCCTACCGAAACCGAAGAAATATCTACGTAATGCACACCGTCAGTCGAATTCGGTTTAACTTGCTGCCTGTTGAAAGAAACTAAATCCTGCAACTTACATGATTTAGTAGAGTCATTTTTTAGCTTCTGCTCTACCAAGGTATTCGCAATCTGATTTAGCTTATGTGCAAACAGAATATTAGACTCGATTTTATCGTCCAGCGCCCCCAGCGTCGCGGCAATGCCCTGTTGAATCTGCATATCCGGCAAATCAATTTTTAATTGCGAAAATGCTGTTTTATTTACAATAGGGCTGGCAGAGCCTCCGGCAACCTGCTTCAGAGAATCCGCGATTTCCCACATTCGGTAATATAAAAATCTACTTGAGGCTTTCGAAGTGTCTACAATCAACGAATTGATTTGTTGATTAGTACAAACTGGGGTACGCAGGTATGACATTTTCCCGATTGTCGATCCAATGCAGACAACCGAAATAGCTTTAGGTGGAAGCACTCTATTTCTTAATGCCCCTACGCCAGTGCTCGAAATAAATCTTGCTGTTTTCAGCGTTGTATCTTTCGCTTTAATATCAGATGGTGTTACGAAAGGTACTCCCGAACTAGCAAACCACTCGGGATGTGCTTTCGGCGGGGTGGTACCGGTGACGATTTTGCCAAGATCGCCTAAGCGATAAGTTTTCATGGGCAATAGACTCATTCCAGGCCACCCAGCCTTTGCTTAATCTCAGCTTCAAGCTGGCGTCCGCGCTCAAACTCGGCAAATAGTTCTTGCTTTAGGCGCGCGATCTTCTTGTCTATAGGTTCGTCATCCTGTTCGACTTCAGGAATCCCTACGTAACGTCCGGGGGTAAGTACAAAATCGTTATCCGCGATTTCATTTAGAGAGGCCACTTTACAGAACCCGGGTTCGTCGGCATATTTTTCATGGTCACTCTTTGAGCGCCAAGCATTGTAGGTGCCCGCAATCTTCTTAATATCTTCGCTCGTCATCTCTCGGCGGGCACGGGTAACCATCCTCCCCATGCGGCGCGCGTCAATAAACAAGACTTCCCCTGTCCGTGGACGATGTCCATTACCGTGGCGATTCTTGGATAGGAACCACAAGCTGGCGGGAATCCCGGTGTTTAAGAACAACTTGTCCGGCATCGCTACGACGCAATCCACCATCTCGTTTTCGACTAGCTCGCGGCGAATCTCCGGGTCAGTGCCATCACCGGAAGACAGCGCTCCGTTCGCCATAACGAAACCTGCAGTGCCGGATGGCGCCAGGTGATAGAGGAAATGTTGAATCCAGGCATAGTTGGCGTTTCCGGGACGCGGGGTGGCATAGGCCCAGCGAGGATCGTCAGCTAGGGACTCACTCCAATAATCCGAGATATTAAACGGAGGGTTAGCGATAATGAAATCTGCCCGCAAGTCAGGATGTAAATCCTCAGTAAAAGAATCCGCCGATTTTTTTCCCAAATCAGCGTCAATCCCTCGCAAAGCCAAGTTCATCTTGGCCAGCTTCCAGGTGGTGTCAGTAAACTCCTGCCCATAAACCGACAACTGATTACGGTTGCCTCCATGCGCGTCCACAAACTTGGCTGATTGTACGAACATTCCCCCGCTGCCGCAGCAAGGATCCAGCACCCGCCCGGCAAATGGTTGCAGCATCTCCACCAGGGTCTGTACTACCGAGCGGGGAGTATAAAACGCTCCGCCCTCTTTACCGGTTTCTTTGCCGGCAAACTGCCCCAGGAAATACTCGTAAACAGTACCCAACACATCATCGGAACCATGATCAGTGTCGGTACCGAACCCGATGGTTCCAATCAAGTCAACCAGTTCACCCAAGCGTTTCTTGTCGAGTCCCTCCCGCCCATAGTTGCGCGGCAACACCCCGCTCAAACTGGGATTTTCTTTTTCAATCGACACCATCGAATCGTCGATTAACTGCCCAATCCCTGGCTGTTTTGCACTGGCTTGCAGATTTTCCCAACGCGCACCCTCGGGAATCCAAAAGACGTTATGCCCCGCGTATTCGTCGCGATCTTCCAAGAAGTCCGCAATTTGAGATTCATCGATCCCGTCCTCGCGAAGTTCCTGGTTAAGCTCGGCGCGCCGCTCGTTAAACCGATCAGACACGTACTTTAAGAACACCAACCCCAAGACCACGTGCTTGTATTCCGAAGGTTCCTGGTTGCCCCGCAGCTTATCGGCGGCCTCCCACAAGGTCTGTTCCAAGCTCTTTTTAGCTTTAGTATTCTTCGCCATACCGTTTCTCCTAATTATCCTTCGATTGGAGTTTCTCGCCCGCGAAGCGACACTAACGCGCGAAGTGTCACTTCCGAGTCTAAACCAACTGTTTGCGCCGCGCGGCTCTCCCATCCCCCCGCTAAACCCAACGATTTGTTTCGATAGCAAGATGGGTTCCGGAGGCACATTTCTTCATGTAAAGATAAAAGTTATTCTTTAAAATTTATCTCGACCTCGGCGGCATTGTAGATATCCACCCTGTTTTGCACGTCTACGCTGTGTACAATCCAACCACGCAGCGAACACTTTTGAATAAACTCGTCGATGCGATTCACACCCTCCATTTCCCGTAAAGTAACTACTATTCCAAACCGCAAATTTCCAAATGGTGCGCTCGCAGGCTTATCCCACCTGGTGGTCTTGCGGATTTTCAACCCCCACATCTGCGTCTTGTAGGCCTTCCTACCGCGCTGACCATTACTAAAATTCTCGCCGATATGTTTGACGTTATCCCACTTTCGGTAGCTGTTACGCGCTGTGCCCTCAGTAGTGAAATCATCATTTTCACCTTGGCGGTTATTGTTAACCGCTCTCAAACTGTCCTTGTCATCAATACGCCCAAAGTGTAAATCCAATTCAGTACTGGTATAGTCCACGCCTTGACGGCGGTCACACGGGGGAAAATAGCACAAGGTGGCGCGGGCAATATACGGGTGCTTGCCATTCACAACCGGCACTGGAATATCGAAGTTATAAGTTTCATAAGAATCAGACATCCCAGTCAATACAAATTTAATTTCATCATCTTTAGACTTAACCAAATCCTCTATGCGAATGGGAACCTGACCATAGCCTCGCTTATAGTCCTCACGAAAGTCCCATCCCGCAGCCGCGTCAATTATCAGCGCTTTGGCAACTTCGCGGTTAAATCCTATTATCTGCATTAAATAAGCCATTTTACGCGCTATCCACGGTGCCGCAAAAGAAGTCCCCTGTACCCATGAACCCCCGTTTCCCGCATAGGTAAACATGGGGATATCCCGATCCCCACCAACTGCGCAGACGTCAGGTTTTTTGAAGAATTCCAAGACCGGACCACTTCGGGAATAGCTGGCAGTTTCACCGGAAAATGAGGTTGCATTTACAACCAAGGAATTAATCGAATCAGCGGGAGCACCGATTTTCTGTTGTTGTTCCTGCGTTTGATTGGTACCTGCCACCACAAAAACAATGTCATCAAATCGAGATTGCAATTCATCCAGAATAGCTCCCTCAGGAGACACGAAGTTACGCGCAACCTCTCGCACAGAACCCTGGGAAATGTTCCATACTTTAATGTCACGGTTCTGTTCCACGATACTATTCACTCGCCTCATGAATGCAAACGAATCCGACCGCGACCCCGTAGCGACCCCAAAGTGCCGCACCCGGAAACGACCACAACCGTCATCCAAGTCCGGTACTAGACTTGGACCGTCGACAATAAGCGATGTAACTTTTGTCCCGTGAGCACGATCCTCTGGATGTATTTCAATTTCAGATGGAATTAAATTTATCGACTCAACCCAATCGGAGAAATACGCGTTTTCATCAAACGGGGTATCAATCACTCCGATGATGGGTTCATGACCTGGTTTAGGTATATCCAAAGGATTAATACCTGCACCGCTGAACTCTTCGGGGGTTAATTTGGAGATATCGGAAATCGCCATCGATACCAGGAAGGGGTATTTCCCTATCAATACACTGTATTGCTCCGGGCTCAACCGGAGAGCGCTTCCCAAAACCTGGTCAGGCGTGACTCTTAAACCCAAACCATCTAGAAAATCACGAACATCGCTGTATCCGGTATCGTAAAGATTTACAACTACCCAGCCGTCAACTGCCTCCTGCTGAGCACGTATGCTGAAACGCTCAGCGAAATAAGCATCCCTGATTACCTGCAAAAAGCTGTTTTTGGACGGTTCATAACTCCACTGATTGCTGGGAGTCTTTTTTAGCTGCTCCAGTATTTCATAATTGATAGTGCCACCGTGTTGTCCAACAATTGCTGCGCAGTTATCCAACATTTCGATAGAATCATCAACAGTGGTTTCGCTGACACAATAGGTAATTACATGGTGGGTGTTCTGGTAGTTCCCCTCGAAGCAGGCTCCTACAATGAAATTACTAGCTTTAGAGCTGCCTCCGCCAAGTAGGCGGCGAATCCGGTTACTTTTAGCCGTTATTTTTTTATAGTAAACGCTGATCAATGGATTAAAGGGTATCTGCTTTTTCTGCCAATAGTCCTTTATTTCCATCAGCTGTTGACGCAAATCTAACAGGTGATCGGCACTGACTTCCCCATTCTTGGGTAGTTGAGGCAAACCTGGTCGCCGAGCACCTTTGGTTTGGAACTGACCTTTAAGCTGAAGCAGGTTATTCACCACGCACCTCCCGTAGTTCCCGGGAAATAGTTGTCTTCGGCACCTGGGAAAGCACTTCAATTTCTCGCAACGTGAAACCTTGCCGACTCAATGTTGCATAATCCCTGATAGAAGTATCCGGACAAGCCTGGGAGTAAAGACGGCGTAGATAATCGTATAGATCACCAGGTTTACTGAAGGCAAGTGAAGTTCGCAGCATATTCTCAAGCTCTCCCGGATAAGGAATCTTCTGCATTTGATTCATGATTTTTCGGAACAAACGCATATTGTGTGCCACATTTTTGAACTTGTCCAACAATCCGCTCAGCATCACTTCAGAAATTTCTAACAGATCATCCCTGCTGTAGCGACCAAAATCAAGAATGGAATCAAATCTTCTGACGAGAGCTTTATCTAGTGCCGCATAAAGGTTGGTAGTGGCAATCAATACCACCTGTTCATTTAGAGAGTCGAGTTCCTTTAATAATGCCGAAGTAGCTCTACCCATTTCCCGGACATCATGATGGTTTACCCGGTCGAGTGCCAGTGCATCTATTTCATCGAACAAGACCACTGCTTTATCAGGGTGCCGCATCTCGTTTATTTCTGCGAAAAGGTGACCAATATTCTTGCCCGTTTGTCCAAGTTTGCTGTCAATAACCGCGTTAAAATCCACCAGATAAATATCACGATTAGTTATCCTGGCGATTTGACGAGACGTTTGGGTCTTCCCGGTGCCCGGGGGGCCTTGGAACAAAAACTTATTTACCCCGATATTGTGGGATATTGCATTGCATACACCGGTCACGTCCATGGCTATAGCGTCCGGAAGAGGCAATGACGCTGAGGCAGACTCAAAACTTCGAAGAAAATCTCCCCCGTCTTCCCCTAGCGTTTGCGGAACAAAAGTGTTAGCGTCCGAAATAAGAGCCATAATATACGCTGCTAACTCCACGTCCCCGGCAGCCTCAAAGCTACGCGCAATTTCGGCTGCCTCGACCAGGAATGCTGATTCATTTTTATCTTCGTGATACCGGATAAGGTTGACAACATTGCGCTTCTTCATGGTATCTCCCTTCACTACACACAAGCATAGAGACATCTTGGGACGAACGCAAGTCTTTTTGGGACATGTTTTATCTTTTTCGTCGTTTTTGCCACGCGACCTGGCGCAAGTCTCTCTGGCGAACTATCCGAAAATTCCGGATAGTCCCCCCGGCGCTAGTCGCCATCGCCGTCGCGCTTCTCTCGGTCGTTCTTTGGTGGGGTTTTCCGCACTCAACACATCACTTACGAGTCTAAACCAAACCCCTCACACAAAAAGAGACCCCCTACCCCGAACAGCAGCTACTCGCGACGCTAGCTAGACCCTTACCCCTACCCCCGCTCTTGTGCACTGCCTATTTACCGATATACCCAACAGGCGTACAATGGATATACAATGTACTACTTACGGACAAGGGGTGATGAGTTTGGCATCTTCCGCTGCAGCCCGGATTAACTTCCGCACCGATGCACAGACCAAGCAATCTGCCGAGAAACTTTTCGAGGCCCTGGGACTTGATATGTCCACGGCGCTCAATATGTTCTTAAAGCAAGCGGTGCGTGAACAGGCACTTCCCATCCGCCCTGCCCTCGCCTACGTTCCCAATGCGCAAACCGCTCGTGCCATCGAAGATGCCCAGAAGGTGATTGACGGCGAGAAACCCGAGACCGGGGCAGTCTTTGACGATGCCCACCAGGCGGCGCAATTCCTGGACAGCCTCTCATGAAGATTATCTTTGACAGCCAGTTTCAAACGGATTTTAAGCAGGTTGTACGACGCTATCCACACATTAAAGATGAGATGCGCGAGCTGATTTACGCTATCGAGGAACTCGGAGAAGTGCCGCCGACTTACGACCCGCATCTACTTACGCACACACGCGGAACCTACACTGGCTATTGGGGTTTACATCTGCAAGAAGGCGCATTTGATGTAGTTGTGGTCTATCACCAGCGACAAAAGACCCGGATAATCAGGTTCATTCGCATCGGGTCTCACAAGGAACTTTTCCAAGGGAAAGAACTATAAGCTTTTTTTCGCAAGAGCGTAATCTCTTTGACGATAAAGTGGCAAGAATTCCATTAGTCCCCCGGCGCTAGCCGTCCTCGCCGTCGCGCTTCCCGCTATCGCTCCCAGGCCGGGGCTCCCTGCTCGCGAAGCGGTTCGCCATCACGCCCCCGACAACAGTGATCAACAACAGCGTGCACATCGCCGCTAGAACTACGTAACTAGCGCTGCCCTTCAACGCCGCAACGAAGGCCGAGAGCGCCAACCATACCCCGGCAAAGGCAAACAGCAGCCCATCTGCCAAAAAGACAGGCGCAAAGCGCTGGTGGGTGCGCTCCCAGGTCGACTCATCGCGCATGATGGCTCTGGTGCGAAACCCGATAGCCTCGTTCAAAGGCAGCGTCCGCGCCCTCGCCTTGGCGTAGATGACTACGAAAAACACCGCGACAGCCACCAGGCACACCGCACAGAACACCACTAACACGACAGCCCCCTTTGAACCCGATGGACAATGCCAATTCCATTGTATAACAAGCGAACATTCCGCCCTAGAACGCTATAGTACGGGTTGAGGAAGAACGAGCGGGACTTTGCGGCAGACAGCGCTTCAATCACAGCGAGGGCGGGCGCGATGAGGCACAATATACAAATCGGCTAGCGCATCGGAGGGTAACGATGGTGTTACGAATCGTTTTTGAAGGGCTCGTGTTGGGCGCGCTGCTGGTTCTGGTCTGCGTCATCGGTATCCGCAAAAGCCCGGTGGATATGGTGTATCTTTACCCTCCCGATGTGCGGGAACGGTGCGTGAAGCTGGGACTGACCACGCCCGAGAGAATCAAGCGCGGCCGCGCGATTTTCAAAGCAATCTGTGTCCCTGGCTACATCATTTACGTGCTGGTCTGCGTTTATGCAATCAACGGCGCCAGAGGGTTCCTGGCGGGATTCTGGCAGATAGCGGCGATCCTGTTCATCATGAGCCTCATCGACCGTTTCTTTATCGATGAATACTGGGTGGGGCGCACCAATGCGTGGGTCATCCCCGGTACGGAGGATTTGAAGCCCTACATCAGAGCCCGCGACAAGCTCAAAAAATGGCTGCTCAGCACGGTGGGAGTAGCGTTCTTGGCGGCCGTCCTGTCCGGTATCGCCACACTCTTCACCCGCTGATGTGGTTATAACGCGAACACGCGCAGGCCACTCTGAGACCAGGTAACTTTCAATCGTGCATCGAGATTATGCCCCTAATCAGACAAAAGTGCTCAATTTTCAGGTGCAATAACTGCTCAATTTTCACATGCCACTAGCAGGAACGTCCCGAGCTACAGAAACATCGCCATGTAGAGGGGGAGGTGGAGTATACCGTCCTTCTCCATCAGGTCTTTTGTGTAGAGAATATAGCTCTGACCCAGGTTGGTGCCGAATTTGCTTCGGAATTTATCGAGAGAAGTGTGCCGTTGATAGCGTCCCGACTTGACCTCTATGGGGCAGATTTTGCGGCCGCAGATCCATCGCCATTTTTCGCGCCTCACCTCCCTAAATGACCCGTTGTGAACACGAAATGACACTTAGATTCGGCGCAAATTTACACGAAATGACACTTAGCGCCTGAGTTCCACAGTTTTAGTTCCCCAGTCTGCCTAGGCTTCTGGGGCTCGCGAGGGCGGATTTTATGTCCTTGGCATATGGAGGTTTGTTCTGGAATCACCCCACAATCAGCCCCACGCGGGATACTTCCTTACAACCGGAACTGACCGAAAAGAGCATAAAAATCCCTGCTGAAATTGTTTTGACTTCAACAGGGACGTGGTTACTACGACGTTCATTTTTATACAAGGCTTTAGGTGTGTGCATTTGCTCCCGAGGTGTGTGCAAAATCGGGGTGGGTGTGTGCAAATACCCTTAGGTGTGCGCAGATTCTGAGTGGCGGGTTCATTCCAATGGTTTGGCTAGTCACCGTCGTTTTCCGACTGATGATGTTTCGGCATTGCTTGGGATGTGAAGCGATATTTCGTTAAGCGATTCGGGTTAGTAGCTCTCTTACGCGCTTGGTAATCTCGTCGCGGATTTCGCGTACGACCTCTACGGGTTCACCCGACGGATCAGCAACCTCCCAGTCTTCATAGTGGGTTCCGGGGAAAATTGGGCATGATTCGCCACATCCCATCGTGATTACCCAATCTGCCATCTTCACTTTCGCCGGATCAAGTTTTTCTGGCTGCGCAAACGGCTCTAACCCTATTTCGGCGAGGGCCTCGCGCACCTCGGGGTGTACTTCCTCGGCCGGTTCGGTGCCTGCGCTCATGATGGTCACGTCAGAATTGGCTAGTTCTTGCGCAATGGCGGCTGCCATTTGTGAGCGACCCGCATTTTGCCGACAGGCAAAAAGGATTCTGGTCACGGCGGCTCCCTTTCGGCTTGGGGTTTGTTGAGGCACGTGTTTGGCGACAACGTCAATGAGTCGAGTATCAAAATCCGGGGCGATCGAATAGTAGGCCCACTTACCCTGCTGTTCACGGCCTAATATGCCAGCATTTACCAGCCTGGTGAGATGGTGCGAAATGGTTGACCGACCGATATTAAAAACCTCGGGAAATGAGCATGCACACACCGGGTTCGGTGAACAGCGGTATATGAACAGAGCCAGTTGCAGCCGCGTGACATCACTGAGTGCCGCAAAAATATCTGCCGCGTCCTGACATTGACCTTCGCCGGCGATTGCAGGTGCGGGGCAGCAATTCGGAGCGTGTTGGCTGGTCATACAAGGACTCTATCACACGTTTCGATGGACGTCGAAATGTGTGATAGGGTTTACATCGATTCGACAATCATCGAAATGTAAGGAGTTAACTGTGCGTCAAATCGATATCTATGAACCGGCTTTGTGCTGTTCTTCCGGGGTATGCGGAACCGACGTAGATCAGGCTCTCGTTGATTTCAACGCGGCGCTGACCACCCTGGATAAAGAGGGCATTACCGTCACCAGGCATAATTTGGCGTCTGCCCCGGCTGATTTTGCGACTTGCGAACCGGTTCGCACCTATGTGGAGGTAGCTGGCACAGACGGCCTGCCAGTTACTGTGGTTGATGGCACTATTGTTGCTACTGGTTCTTACCCTCAACTTAATCAGCTCCGTCAATTCGCGGGGGCAGCCCCGGACGGAAAAACAACTTTGCCCGTCGTTGAGTCTGGCTGTTGTGGCGGAAGCGGATGCTGCTAATGTCCCTTCCTGAACTGAGCACCAAGTTTGCGTTTTTCACCGGTAAAGGTGGAGTCGGAAAGACTACGGTTGCTTGCTCTTTAGCTACCCGCGCGGCAGGTGAAGGTAAGCGAGTGCTGCTAGTATCAACTGATCCAGCCTCGAATATTGGACAGGTATTCGGCCGTGAGATCGGTTCGGGTGGAGCAGAGCTAACCGACCTTGTGCCCGGCGCTATCAGTTTTGATTCGTTAGAGATTGATCCGGAGGCAGAGGCGGAGCGCTATCGCGAGTCTATCCTGGGTCCGGTTCGTGGCCTGCTGCCACCCGAGGTGCTAGCAACAACTGAAGAAACCTTGTCCGGTTCCTGCACGGTTGAAGTCGCTAGTTTTAATCGATTCGTCGACTATCTAACCAACGAAGACATTACTAGCCACTATGACCACATCATTTTCGATACCGCCCCGACCGGACACACCCTGCGGTTACTGTCCTTACCCGGTGATTGGTCTAGTTTCATTGATAAAGGCGCGGGTGACGCCTCGTGTCTGGGGCCGATTTCAGGGCTAGAGAAGAACCGGCAAACCTATCACGAGGCGGTCGCAGCTCTGTCTGACCCGGCACAAACTTCACTGGTTCTGGTGGCCAGGGCTCAAATCTCGACCCTGCAAGAAGCTAACCGTTCCACCGGTGAACTACTTGAGATGGGAATCAAACCCGCACTGTTGGTGATCAACGGAATCCTGCCAGTGAGCGCCGCTACCGATCAGCTGTCGGAGTCTATTTACGCCCGGGAACAGGCACTACTTGATGGCCTTGCCACAAATACTGAGCTGAGCGCAATCAATAGTGTTCCAACGGTACGGATTGAGTTGAATGCCAACCCGGTGATGGGGGTAGACGGCCTGTTACATCTGGGCGAGGCTGACGGCGACGCAACTTCGAGCGCGGGTCCCCCACTAGAGCCGGGCTCTGCGCAGTCCAATTCCGAGCTGCACGTTGGTTTATCCCATCTGGTGGATGAGCTAGCAGAGGGGAAACCGAAACTCGTCTTGTGTATGGGCAAAGGTGGGGTAGGGAAAACCACCGTGGCGCAAATGCTGGCGTTGGAGCTCGCTAAGCGCGGCAAGCCAGTGCATCTGTCCACCACGGATCCTGCGAATCACCTCGATGTTTCCCTCGAAGATCGCATCAAAGGTTTGACGGTGTCATCTATCGATCCTGACGCGGTGACGGCTAGCTACCGTGAAGAAGTGCTCGCCACCAAAGGCGCTTCTCTCGATGCCGACGGATACGCACAGTTGGAGGAAGACCTGCGCTCCCCATGTACGGAAGAAGTGGCCGTTTTCAAAGCATTTTCTGAGGTCGTAGCAACGGCTCAAAACCAGTGGGTCGTCCTCGACACCGCCCCCACCGGGCACACCCTGCTATTACTGGACGCCACTGGGTCCTACCACCGCGAACTCATGCGCCAATCCGGACGTGACGATTCCGCAACCACGCTCCAACACCTGCAAAATACGGAAGTGACCCGACCAATCCTCGTGACACTGCCAGAAACCACGCCAATGCTCGAGGCACAATCCCTCGCAGCCGACCTGTCGCGAGCAGGTATTGAGCCGTGGGCATGGGTGATCAACCAGTCGCTCCCGGCAACCGAGACGTCATCGCCGTTCCTGCTACGACGAGCCAATGCGCAACAGAAGATAATTAACTCGGTCGCTGATCAGGCAGGGGTACAAGTGGTTCAACTGCCCGTCATGCTCGACCACGAACTATGCAAATAGCGATTTACCGAAGCTAAGTAGTATAGGTCACCTCGTCTCTTCTGCCAGTTATAAATTGTTGGACAGACGAGGTGGCTGTTTTTATTCTGAGACTTGAATGGCTTGATCCTTGTTATTGCAACCAGGCGATACGCACCGGCTCATCCAGATCCTCACGCCGCTGCCGCCAAGCGTCTACGACGGGGGTTCAATTCCCTCGCTGTTACATTTAGCCGTTTTTAGCGCACAAGCGCGCTTAGAGGTGCTCCGGCGGCGAAGGCAAATCGTTGCCTTCGCTTAATCGCCTCCGCACTGTTGCGCGATGGCTCACGCGGCTTACCGCCGCTGCCATCGCGCTACAGGGGTTCAATTCCCCAAACTAAAACGTCCAAAACCCCAGCAAAAGCTGAGGTTTTGAACGTGGTGGAGTTGAGCGCGGGAAGGTCGAACCTTACCGCTTGCGGCTTTTTTTGCCTTCTGGAAGTCCTCCCAGTCCACCTCATAGTCAGCATCCGAATACTTGCACGTCAGAATGACCTTGTCGTCGTACAGGTAAATCTTATCGACGAAATACCCCAAGACCATATCTCGCACCTCATGGTCATCAAGGTTCGCATACAGGAACTTGCCAAAGTATGCCTTGATGCTGTGCTCGTCCTCGGAAAGTTCCTTCTTCGCCTTCTCCGTCTCGATGGCGTCCGTCAGCGCCTTCTTACGTCGCTCAAGCTCCTGCAAGCGTTCCTGCGTGGTCTCGCTGAAAATCCCCGCCTCAATCGCCTTGACTAGATTTTTAAGAGCCATCCGCGTATCAGCCAGCTCTTTTTCAAGGCTCTCAAGGTAGCTCGACTCGACGTAGCACTCCTTGTAGTACGCCGCCGCGTCCACAGCAAGGGACATCAGGTTCTCGGAATCGCTCAGCAACTCCTTCAGTAGCTGCTGTACCAGTCCCTCGATGAACGCAGCCTTGACTGGCTTCTTCTCGCACCGCTTATGCCTCTGCTCCTTACAGTAGTAATAAAAGTGGTGCGCGCCCGTCTTGCTCGTGCCGGAGACACCCTGCATGGAGCTTCCGCACTCGCCACAGAAGAGCTTTCCCGTTAGCCAGTACCTCGGTTCGTCTTTCACGTGCTTTGACCGCTTTCCCGCGCCTGTGCGCTTGTTCAAGGCAAACATTGCCTGTGCCTTGTTGAACAAGTCCCTGTCTATGATGACGGGCATCCCATCAGGAATGACGATGTCCGCGTACTTGTAGACGCCCGTGTACCTGTCGTTCTTCAGCACGCTCCTCAGCCCGTTGACCGTGAACTTCCTGTCAAGAGCTGTGGTTATGCCCTGAGCATTCAGCTCGTCGGCTATCTGCTGCATTGGCTTGCCGTCAACATAATCGTGAAAGATTCTCTGCACCACGGGCGCTTTCACAGGGTCAATCTCATAACGCTTGTCCGCCGCCGTTCTGTAGCCCAATATCTTTTGACCGTTGGACAATGCATTCTTGGCGTTATACCTCAGCCCTCGCTCGATGTTCTCTCGCGACGAATCGCTCCACATCTGCGCGAACGCATCCATCACCGCTTCGGTGAACTTGCCCTGCGATGTGCTCACATCAGGCGCATTCTCCGCAACATACTCGATGCTGCACCCAGCCTCACGAATCTTTCTCTTGGCATAGGTCAACTGCAAGATGTCTCGACCCAGTCTGTCATTCTTCCACATGATGAGAACGGCAGGATGCAGCTTTGCGACCTCTGAAAGCATCAGCTTGTAATTTGGTCTGTTATCGTCCTGCCCAGACATCGCACGGTCTGCATACTCCTTGAGTATGCTGTAACCGTGCTCAGACGCATAAAGCTGCACCAGCTCCTGCTGTTCCTCGATAGAAGCATCGTTTTGAGAGCTTGACGAGTAGCGGTAATAGGCGATGGCAAGGTTATTATCGTTCTGAACAAATTTCTTTGTCTTTGCCACCTATAAGGTCACCTCCTTAGAAAAATAGGCCCAAGTCGCAATGGCAACCTGGGCAAATAAGACATGCTTTTGTCACACAAACTCAGAGTCGTCACACAATCAATTTACTCGCCAGCTTGTAAACTTGTTTTATTTCTTTGCTTTCTAAATTCCAACTATCAAGTTCAATTTTAATCAACTCTGGGAATTTCTTACTAATATCCCTTAAAGCATTTCCAACAGATTTTCTTACATATTCGCTACTATCTTCTTTTAATTTTGCAATTCTTTCAATAGCTTCATTCGGATTTTCCTTGAAATACGGTCTACTCGTCCATATTCTCAAACCCTCTGTAACTGCTCTTCTTGTATTTGGATTGCTATTTTGTAACCATTCATCGATAATCGAAAGTGCATTTTCACAGCCTGTTTTCTTCCAAAACTCATCAAATGCTTTTGCTAATACTTCTTGAACTCTCCAATTATCGTCTTTAGAAACTTCATCTCTCATAAATCTTAAAATTTCTTCATCTGATGATAAATATCCAAATAGAAACACACCATACATTCTTACTTGATAAACATTGGATTCATAAGCTAAAAATGCTAATTTTTTGCTACGCTCATTATTATTAGATTTATAATCAGCAAAGGCTCTTTTTTCTTGCTCTTTAAAACCATTTTCTATCAAAGAGAATTCTTTTTCTAAATTCAAAATATATTCCTTCAATTAGCCTCGCCTCCTGATAAAGATTCAAATTTGATTTTATGGTATTATATCATGTCTGACCTGCTATTTCAATTCTTTTATCAAGCGAAATCACATGCAAACAGATAGCGGCTCCCACCACGGGAGCCGCTAATTTTTTTACTCGAACTGCACATCGTCTGGCTTCTGATTAGCCTTCTCAGCGTCGTAGACGCCCTGTATCTGGCTTGTGACCCGCCTGCCGCTCGTTCGGCTCGCTTCATGGTCAATCGCACGGTTCGCAGCTTTGAGCCTCTTCTCTGCATCCCACATATTCTTGCGAGACTCGTAGAGGCTTTGCTCTGCCTCCTCAAGTGCCTGCATCTTCTGCTCTTCAATCATCTGACGTACAAGAGCTGCCATCATCTGCGCAAACATATCATCGAGCATGCGCTCAAACGCTGTTTTGCTCTTCTTTTGACTTGCCATCTTAAAGCACAGGCGCAAACCATAGAGGCTTGGTGCCTGCTGGTGCTTTAGCCCGTCCAGATTCGCCTTGTTAGCCTTGAATTGAGCACGAGCCTCATCCATATCGGCTTGCAGGCTCTGTGCGGTCTTGTTTGGTGTCTGCTGCGCAAGTTTGATTTGAGCATAATCAGCATCGCGCTTTAGATTTCTGCCTTCACGAATCGCTCTGATGCGATACTGGGAAGCTAAATCATCTGTGAAATTCTCAACATCCTCAGAATCGACCTTGTAATCATCAAGCAGGGAATAAGCCACCTCATCCTTCGTATAACCTTTAATAGGTTCTGTAACGTCTTCTGAGGCGTTTTCCTGATAGATTGGTATAACTGTCGGCTTCTGGTCTTCTACAGCCTTATTTGCCTGTTTCTGGTCGTAGTAGGATTCGATGGAGTCCTTCGCCAGGTCGTCGGCTAAAAGCTTTGCCTTGCGGCGGCGCTTGCGGGGCTTGTCACCGTAGATGTCCATCATCTTGTAGCACCATGCCTCGTGTTCCTCTCCGTCCTTGCCCTTGCGTTTCTGCTCCATCAGCTCGACGCCGTAGACCCCGAGATTATGCTTGAACTCGTCAAGGGACTTGGATTCATCACGCGCCCGCTGCACACGGTCGCCCAGCCTTTGCTCGAACGCATCGCAGCTCTCGCGACGTTTAGTCCATGTCGTGCCTTCCTTGTGTTTTTCGCGCTCGAACTTGGGCGTTCCGATGACGGACAAGCCCTCCTCTGCTGCAAGCTCGTCGCTCGCATTCTTGACCTCGAAATGTCGTCGGTTATCTCGTAGCGTCTGACCTGTCACCTCGTCATGGTTCACGACGAGGCAGTGTGCATGAACACATCCACCTTTGCCGTCGTTGTGCACGGTGACGTAACACATCGAGTTGGGATAGAGCTTCTTGCACAGCTTGTAGCTATGCTCACCTGCCATCTGCTCGTCCGACTTGTTTCCAGCCTTCAGCTCGTCAGGCGAGAAGGAGACGCGCACCTCGAACGCCTCATAACGCGATGCAGGGTGCCTCTTGTGCATCTCCTCGGCATATATCGCCATGTCATCTCTGGGCATGTCACCAACCTCGTAGGCAGCCCTCGTCGTGCCTTCGACTTCATGTATCTTCTTCTTTTCGCCGTTGCCAAGCTCGGTGTAAATCATGCTCGCTTTCGCGTTCTCAAGCGGATGGATGTATGTCGTCGCCATCTGTCTCACCTCCGTCATTCGGGAACCAGAAATCCTTCGCCCTCATGTAGTCCTCATAGTCGAAAATCTTGTCGGTCTGCTCACGCGAGAACTCCTCTCGTGCGTCGAGCAGCTGCCTGTCGATGCTCGCGAATTTCGTCTGCAAATCCTTCAGTTCAGATAGCACCTCAGCTTCTCGCATCGGACTCACACCGAAGCACTTTCGGTAGCTCTCGCTCGCGTTCAAACGGCGGGCAATCTGATTCAAATTGATACCAACTTTGTTCACCTCGGCAGTAAGCAAATTGAGGTCGGAATTATTCGTGATAATCATTTTGTGCACCTCGTGGTTTAACGCCGCATCGCGAAGGTACTGCGACACCGTCACGCCCCACTGGTTCGCCTTCGACTTAATCGCCGCTGCTTCGGACTCGGTAACGCGAATCTTGACCGTGCCCGACTTGCGTTTTCTCTCGCTGGAAGCAGGTATCTTACCTGCATGTTTCTTATCTTTCTTCATAGCTGAAATCCTCCTTGTAAATTGATGAAACATGACGCTTCTGCGTCATGCGCAAATTGCGTAGAAAAGGGAATTAACGCAAGCAGACATCCTGTGCGTACAAATCCTCGCTTCGCTCGGACTTGACGCAGGATGTAGCTTGCGGGGGCTTCGCCCCTCGACCCCGAAATCCAGACCCCAAGCACGGGTCTGATGGTGCCGACGACTCGGCACGTGAGGCACGACTGCCTCGCTGGAAATCGAGGTGTAGATACGCCCACCAGATGAAGGGACGGAGCGTCATCCCGCGTCGAAAAATCGACGGCATCCCCACCGAAAACGGACGGGCATAGTTTCGGTTTCGGGACGCTTGTTGGTCTCATATTGGTGCGATCTTGGTCAGAAAGAGACCAAGAAGACGCCAGAACGGAGACCAAAATCAAGCGACTTGCTGCGAGCATGTCAGTCCTCCTCGGACGGGAAATCGTCACTTGAGGAGACCGCCGATGCTTCGCGCACGAGACCTCTGTATCGGTCTTTCAGTATGTCCGGCTGGCACCGCTTCTGGATGTCACTGCCTGTGTATGAACCGTTCATCCAAGTTCGCACATCATACTCGGCGATGAGAGGCTCAGGTGCGTCCATGCGGTCTGTGGAGCGCACAGGATTCTCCGTCTCGTTCCACCCTGGATAATCGACGAGCAATGAGCGAACCTCGTCGCGAAATGGATTGATACCAACAGGCTTTCCAGCGCTATTATTGCGGGCGAACCACTTCACATAGAGGTCGTAGAGGAACTGCCACGGCACCAAGTCCCACTTCAGCTCGTCCATGACCGTCGCCATGAACTCGCGGATAGGGTCGTTGAACTGCTTGTACTCCTCCAGCAGGTCAAGGCACGCCTGAGGCTTTACCAGCTCGTAGTAGTCCGTCGTCGCCAGCAGCTTGTAGAGAACGTACTCGAGCACATCCTGACGCCCCAGATAGTCGTCCTTGATGTACTTGCGCTCGCAACCCTCGAAGCGCTTCTCCATCGGAACGAGAAGCAAGCGACGGTACGCCGAGTCCGACTTGTCCTTGAAGCGCGGAAGGGCATTGATGCACTGCACCATGAACCCATGGAAGACGAGGCTGAGCGGGTCTTTAAACTTGCGGTCTACCAGCACGGGGTCACCCGTGATGACAGCCTTCAGAGCCGCCGCCTTGTCGAGGTAAGCGCTCGTGTCGTTCTCGTCCACAATGACAGCTGACACCCTCGTGAGGGCACTCAGCCCATACTGGTTGCCAAAGCCCGTGATTGAGATGGAAGCGCAAGCATCCTCACCGCAGAGGTTTCTCATCAGTCGGCACAGCGTCCCCTTGCCGTTATTGCCTGACTTCGAGTAGAGCCACACCGACCTGTGCCAAGGCACGTTAGGGCGGATGATTGCTCCCAGCGTCTGCCAGAGCAACTCCTGCACGTCTGGGTCGTCGGAGAGGGATTGCATCCAGCTCTCGACATCCCAATTCGCGCCATCGGGCATGGTGATGTGCGGGTTTATCGCGCCATCGACGAAGTGCACATGAGACTTCGTCGTGAACACAAGCTCCGGGTCGAAGTCCATAAGCATCTTGTTCGCATAATCATAGATGCCGTTACCCACAGCAATAAGGTCGCGGTCACGACAAATCTTCTTGAGCGGTGCCTCGTCCTTCAGGAAGGCATATACCTCGTCGATGTCATGGCTGCTGATTTGCCTGTTGTACTGGCGGATGAGGCGTCGAATTGCCTTCTCGCTCGTGTCATAGGTGCCGAGTTTCTCTCCCTCGGTCACATACACACCCACAAGGCAGTTATCCTCATCGCTCGCATCACCAAATGCCACGCGGCATACGCGATGGACGACGATGAGAATGCGCCCAATCTCAGAGGGCGGCAGCGCCTTGAGGATGTCGTACTTCTCCTTGCCCTTCTTGGGCGTAGGGAACTCGCCAGACCCCGGCGGGTCTTCCGGTCCCTTGTTGTAAGTGTTGACCTCGCGGTTGATTTCATCTAGCAGCTCACGCTTTATCGTTGCCTGAGAAGGCGGATTGCCCAAATCGACCTGCTCCAGATAGTCTTCTGTAATCGAGCTGACAAGCTCGTCAAATGTTTGATTCATGCCTTATTTCCTCCTTTCAGGATTTGACTTCTCACTCAACCCATGTAGAGGAAATACCTTGCATTACCAGCCGTTTTATGGTATCCTTTACACAAGTTGAAGTTGGTTGTCCCATTTGCTTAGCACGGCAGGGGGCAACCTTTTCTTTTTGTCTTAAATCAGGGATTGATGTTGTGTCCGGCAAGGATGTAGTCGCGGAATCTTTCACGTGCGATGAGCTTCTTCTTGCCGCTCATGACAACGAAATCAACCTCTGGCAATTGGATGATGCGCTGCAAGCGTGCGCGCCCGATGTCAAAGAACACCGTCGCCTCGTCCATGGTCATCAAATCCTTATGCGATAGAGCCGCCATCAGATTTGAATACTCGGAATACGTAAGGTCTCCGAACTTCGTGTGCTTCGTCTTCGTAGCTTTTGACATATCTATTTCCTCTCTTTCTTGGCAAACAAAAACGGGCGGCAAACCGATAGGATTTCTCCCAAAGGTTCACCGCCCGTTTACCATTCGTGCGATATGAGCGTAGGTCGTTTTTAAGTGCTCCCCAGAACAGAAAAACAGGGTTGCACAAGTGCGATAACCACTCGTGAACTATTTAATTCTGAGTCAATTATACCAAAAATAAGTCAACTAATCAAGACATTTTAAGCCCGTGAACTGCTCAAACACAGGCCTGAAAACACCCATTTTCGATAAACCACAACACAGGCAAGGCATCCAAGAAATCAAGGCACAGAAAAAGAGGTAGAAAATATTTTTTGATGGCGCTTCGCACCCCGTCCGCACTCATACTGGCACAATTTGGCACAATTAGCTGTGCCAGCCCTACCGCCCTTGTGGCACAAGGGAAAAGGCGAAAAATGAGGTGCTTTTTCAAAATCCTTGGCACAGGGCAATGTGCCGGAGTTTTTCAACGCTATCAAGGCGTCTGGGTTCATGGCACAGCTAGCACAGCATTTTTTCAAATCCCTATAAGAAAAAAATTACTAGGCACAGGTAAGAGAGGCGTGTATATATAAAATTTCCTATAGGGAGTTAAATTTAACTGTGCCAGCTGTGCCACGGGCTTGAATCCTTTGACCATCAACAAAAAGTCTGGCACAGAGTCAAAAACGTTCTGTGCCAACGGTCGATACAATGTATCAAATCCATTGATAAACGAGGTGTTATTTTGGCACAGCTAATTGTGCCAAAAATCAAGAACAAACGAAAAACCCACGGACACCCCCGCCTTTTCCCTGTGCCCGGCTCTTCTTCTTCGTGTGGCGAGCGGCGCGGCATCGCCGTGAGGCACACGTTCTGTCTTTTGTTCTTGAAATCCTCCTTTTCCTGCAAACAAAAAAACGAGGGCTGCGTTAGCAACCCTCGAATTTATAGACAAGCGCGAACTCATTCTTGAAAAAGAATAGAGTTCGACGCTTCGCGTTCTGGTGGAGGTGAGGGGAATTGAACCCCTGTCCGATCGGGAATACTTGCTTCTTCTCCGGGTGCAGTCTGTTTTAGATTCTCGGCCCCATGCCGCCCACAGACCGGGCTACATCGGGCTAAAGTTACCTAAAATCTCGAACCAACCTAAGTAACCCAGGCGATTCCAGTGGCTCTAAAAACGACGCCAGGATCCGCAGCTAGAGCAACTGCGGGCTGACGGAATCAGTTCCCTTGGATTAAGCAGCCAAGGTGAAGGATTCAGTACTGTTACGTTCAGCACTTATTGTTTCGTATCCATCGTTTACGAGATGAGGACACCTCCTCGACCCGCTTCTCTCAAGATACTACCGACCGTCGAAACCGATCACCCCCGCTATTCAGTTATCCCTGCCAATGGCAAGTATTCCATTGTAAACCCAGCCCGGAATTCTGTCCATAGCTCGGCGTACCCGACGCATATTCGCAGTAACGATTCTCTGTATATGTCCGAACGACTTCCGCCCTGGCAGTGCCGCCAGCGCGTAATGCCCCCATCTCACTGGACATCAGCTAGGCTTTTACTATGAGTACCCCCACCCGTCTGCGCGCTGACCTCGTCGTTATCGGAGGCGGAGCTACCGGTGCCGGGGTCGTGCGCGATGCGGCAATGCGCGGCTACGATGTCATCCTGTTGGAACGCGCCGATATTGGGCAAGGGACGTCCGCCCGCTACCACGGACTGCTGCATTCGGGCGGGCGCTACGTAATTTCTGATCCCGAATCGGCCACACAGTGCGCCGATGAAAACGCCATTTTGCGCCGTATCAACGCCGATGCGTTGGAGGACGTGGGTGGCCTGTTTGTGCTGACCCCCGATGACCCCGAGGACTATGCGGATCGTTTCCTCCCGGCCGCACTCAAAGCGGGTGTGAAATGCGAAGAAATCCCACTCGGTACCGCTTTCAAGACGGAACCACGGCTGAATCCACAGATCAAACGCGCTTTCCAGGTCAACGACGGCGGGGTTGACGGATGGAAACTCATCTGGGGCGCCCTAGAATCCGCCCAGGAATACGGCGCAAAAATCCTGCCCTATCACCGGGTTGAATCGATTACTGTCAAGGACGGTGCAGTCTGCGCTGTGTCAGCTCGGGATGAAAAGACCGGTACTGACGTTCACGTTGATTGTCGCTTTGTCATCAATGCGGCCGGACCGTGGGCGGGTCAGATTGCCGAAATGGTTGGTGCCAGCGATATAGAAATTATACCCGGTCGGGGTATCATGATTGGTTTCAATCAACGCCTGGTGCACCACGTCATCAACCGCTGCGCCCTGTCCGGGGACGGCGACATCCTGGTGCCGGCCCACCCCATCTGTATCATCGGGACTACCGACCAACCCGCCGTCAAACCGGATTTCCTGGCCATCAAGCCGGAGGAAGTCCAACAAATGCTCGACAAGGGCGAGCAAATGGTTCCCGACTTGCGCCAAGCCCGCCCCCTGCACGTCTGGGCTGGCGCTCGCCCACTGCTGCGAGATACGCGCGTCAGCGCCACAGACACCCGGCACATGACTCGCGGCATGGCCATTCTGGACCACCTGGAGCGCGACAATATTCACGGTTTCCTGACCATCGTGGGCGGCAAACTCACGACTTACCGCCTGATGGCGGAAAAGGTCGTGAACATTATGTGTCACCAGCTGGGCGACAATCGGGTTTGTACCACCGCACAAGAGCCCGTCCCCTCCGCTCAAGCTCGCCGTTTCAGTCATTTGTCCGACCGGCTGCAGGCCCGCGAGACAGACCGCCACGATGACCCCATTATCTGTGAATGCGAACTGGTCAATCAGCGGATGATTTTGGAGGCGCTACAGGAAAATCCCCGGGTAAACATCGACGATTTGCGCCGCCAGCTACGCATCGGCATGGGGCCTTGTCAGGGCAGTTTCTGCGGGGCGCGCACCGCGGGCATTATCCACGATTTCCGTTCTCAGAATCCCCCAGCGTCGCCCGTTTCCACAACGACCCCCGAAACCCCGACCCCCGACGCTGGTACCACTTCGGGTGCCCCCTGCTCCGCCGCAACGCGCGCTGATATCAGCACCACCATGCTGAATCTGTTTTTGTCCAACCGCTTGGGAGGAATCACTCCTATTCTCTACGGCGCGCTGGCTCGTGAGATGGCTTTGCAGAGATGGATTTTAGGCACTTTGGATCTGGAACACCTGCCCGGCCCCAGCCCGGAATCCAGCCGCGCCACCGGCGACCTGGCTTTGAATCACGGCACGGGTCGTGACGAACCGACAGGAGGTGCCCGATGAAAATCGCTGTAATCGGTGCGGGGTTGGCTGGTTTAAGCGCTGCCCTCATGGCTCACGAAAAAAGATACCGAGTTACGGTATATACCAAAGGCCTCGGTGGCCTGGCGCTTTCCGCCGGTACGGGCGACCTGTTGGGCTACCTCCCCGACCGTTCTGACCCGGTGGTTGGCGACCCTTACCAAGCTGTTAACGACCTACCGCAATACCACCCCTATCGTCTGATAGGGACCGAACACTTACGAGCGGGGATGGAATGGTATTGCCAAGCCCTGCCCGGTTTTTGGGCGCCGGCCAACCCCACGAACACAAACACATTCCTGGCTTCTGCCCTAGGTTCCGTTCGCCCCACCTATCTGGTGCCCCAAACCTGTGCTGCGGGAGCCCTGCGCGACCAGATGAAGCTGCTGGTAGTGGGCCTCAAACAATTTAAAGATTTTCCCGCGACCCTCATCGCCGACAACCTCAATCGCTCTGAGCGGTTCTCGCTTTCGGCGCGGGCAGTGACCCTGGATTTGAGCGGACGCGGAAACGAAGCCGATGTTACCGCCACGGACTACGCCCGAAACTTTGATGTCACTGACCTGGACCCGAAGCAAGCCGCCAAACTGCGCCAAAAATTCGCCACCCTGCTCAACGACACCGTGCAAAGCGGGGAAACCATCCTCATCCCCGCCCTGCTGGGATTGAGCCCGCAAACTTTTCGCGAATTTCAAGCCTTGGTCAACGCGCCGGTCGCCGAAGTTCCCACCGTTCCCCCCTCTATCTTGGGCCGACGCGCCTACGACATCTTGGTCAACAGCTGCCGCGAGGCCCGCGTCGACATCCACACCAACTGCGAGGTTATGTCCGCCGCCAGCCTGGACGGCACCGTGACCGCGCTGCGGGTCGCACGCGCCGGGGGCGTGGACGAAGTGGAAGTTGACGCGGTATTAGACGCAGCGGGCGGAATGACCTCGGGCAACTTTGAGCGTGACTCACATTTAAATATCCAAGAAAAGGTCTTTAATCTTCCCGTGTTCACCCCCGCCCCCGACGCTACCGGCTACCTCAATTCCATTCATCAGATTGACCGGGAAAATCGCCAGGAGCTCGAACGGGTGCTGATGTCAGGAGTGGCGGTCGACGCCACGATGCGTCCCGTTGATGCATCCGGTCACCGGCTCTATGACAATGTCTATTGCCTGGGCGAAATGCTGGGGGCCTGCGCGCCGTGGCGCGAACTTTCCGGAGAGGGTCTCGCCTTGGGCAGTGCCTGGGCAGCCGTGCAATCGTTGGCGTCCTTAGAGAGGAGCCGGTCATGACGGAAATCACCGCACTCGACTACGCCAAAGCAAACCTGGCGCGCACTTCCCTGGATCAGTGCCTGAAATGCACCATCTGCGAGACCCAATGCCCGGTCATGCGGGTCACTCCGAACTTTTCCGGGCCCAAGTTCGTGGGTCCCCAAGCGGAACGGTTCCGCAAAGGTCAGTCAGTCGATAAGTCCCTAGACTACTGTTCGGGCTGCTCCATCTGTACTACCGTTTGTCCCCACGGAGTAAAGATTGCCGAGCTCAACGCCCAAGCTCGTGCCGTCATGAAGGCCGACAATATGCCCTTACGCGACCGCCTGATTACCCAAACTGAGCTGGAAGGCAAACTGCTGACCCCGCTGGCCCCCATCGCCAACGCGGCGCTAGGGAATCGGCCGATTCGCAAACTTGTGCAGGCCGTCATCGGAGTCCACGCTGACGCCCCCACCCCGGTGGCTCAATCCACCAGCTTCTTGACCTGGTGGAAGCGGCACGAAAAGGAGGTCTATGGCGGCCCCTACGTCCCGCGCCGTCCCCAGTCGACCATGTACCTGCCTTCTGAAACGAAGTGGCACCGCGGCCCGATTGTGTTCTTCCACGGCTGCGCGGGAGCGTACTTTGAAGTATCCACGTCCATCGCAACGGTCGAGGTACTGGAGCATCTGGGGTATCGCGTCATCGTGCCGAAACAGGGCTGCTGTGGGCTGGCGTCACAATCAAACGGGCTGTTCAACGATGCTTCGCGCCATGTCTTGCAGCTGGCACGCCAACTGCAACGCGCCGGGAAGAACCTGCCAATCATTTCTTCCTCCGGGTCTTGCGCGGGAATGTTGCGCCACGAGGCTCGCGAGATCATGGGGTTGGAAGATGCTGTGTTGCGAGACGTGGGCGCACGCCTGTTCGAGACTTCCGAATTCATCGCGCATCTGATGGACGAGGGCGAATTCCCGGAAAGCGACCTGCGCCCGCTGGACTTGACCCTAACCTATCACCAACCCTGTCAGGTGAAATCCCAGGGTATCGGCAAACCGGCGATTCGGATGCTGGAAACCATCCCCGGCGTGCACGTGGTGGAATCGGGCCAGCCCTGCTGCGGTATCGCCGGGACCTACGGACTAAAGAAAGAAAAATTCGACGTGGCGCAAGCCATCGGCAAGCCTCTGTTTGCAAAGATTAAAACCGTGAACCCCCACTTGGCGGCCTGCGACACCGAAACGTGCCGCTGGCAAATTCGGAAAGGAACCGGCGCCGAAGTCGTTCACCCCATCGAGATTCTCGCTCGTGCGCTGGGACTGGCGAGTCAGGGCGCGGGCGGCTCCCCCGGCGCAGTCCGCTAAAACGGCTCAGTCTGGCGACAGGAAACGATGTGAAAGGAAGACAACGATGTCTCAGAAAAAATATGTGATGGCGATTGACCAGGGTACGACTTCATCTCGAGCCATTATTTTTGACCACTACGGGCGCATAGTTTCGGTCGGTCAGATGGAGCACGAACAGATTTTTCCCTCTCCCGGATGGGTCGAGCACGATGCGACCGAAATCTGGTACAACGTGCGGGAAGTCGTGGGCCGCGCCTTGGCGAACGCCACGAAACAGACCGGGATGGGGCTCAACCACCACGACATCGCCGCCCTGGGCATCACCAACCAGCGCGAAACCACGATCGTGTGGGACAAAAACACTGGTCAGCCCATCTATAACGCAATCGTGTGGCAGGATACTCGTTCCCAAGACCTGGTGGACCGGTTGGCGGCAAACGGCGGGCCGGACCGGTGGCGTCCGCTAGTGGGCGAAGCCCTGTCCACCTATGCCTCCATCACCAAGATTATGTGGATTTTGGAAAACGTGCCGGGAGCGCGCGAACGCGCCGAACGGGGCGAACTGCTGTTCGGTAACCCGGACACTTGGGTCATCTGGAACATGACCGGAGGCATCAACGGCGGCCTGCACGTCACCGACGTGACGAATGCATCGCGCACCATGCTAATGGATCTTCACACTTTGCAGTGGCGCGAGGACATCTGTCAGGAGGCCGGGATTCCCCTCAATATGCTGCCTGAGATTCGTTCCTCGTCAGAAGTTTACGGTCAATGCCGCCAAGACGGTTTGCTGGCTGGAGTGCCGGTGGCTGGGGATTTGGGTGACCAGCAGGCCGCGACCTTTGGCCAGGCCTGTTTTGAGCCGGGGATGGCAAAGAACACTTACGGCACGGGATGTTTCATGCTGATGAATACCGGTACCACCCCGATGCCTTCGGAAAACGGCATGATTACCACGGTTTGTTACAAGATTGGCAATGAGCCTACCGTTTACGCGTTGGAAGGATCCATCGCGGTAACCGGCTCGCTGATTCAATGGCTGCGGGACAACCTGAACATCATCGAGGCCTCCGAGGACGTGGAGGACTTGGCTTCCTCGGTGAAAGACAACGGCGGGGTCTATTTCGTACCGGCGTTTTCCGGACTGTTCGCGCCCTACTGGAAGGGGGATGCCCGCGGAACAATTGTCGGCATGACCCGCTACAACACAAAAGGACACTTGGCTCGCGCCGCCCTGGAAGCCACCGCTTTCCAGACCCGGGAAGTCTTGGACGCGATGGAGTCCGATTCTCACGTGAAGCTCGGCGAGTTGCGCGTTGACGGCGGCATGACGGCAAATAACCTGCTGATGCAGTTCCAGTCCGATATTTTGGGTGTGCCCGTGGTACTACCAACAGTCGCTGAAACGACCGCTCTGGGCGCAGCCTACGCCGCCGGCATCGCCGTCGGTTTTTGGAGCGGCACCGCGGACGTCACCAACAACTGGCAGGAAAACCACCGATGGAACCCCACCATGGAACCTGACGAACGGGACCGCACCCTGCGCTTGTGGAAGAAAGCCGTGACCCGGACTTTTGACTGGGTCGACGACGACGTCCGGTAAACCTCAACCGCTGGCGAAAAACCGGCTTACCAGTAGTAACGCTGGATAATGGCATCCGCGAAGTGTTCCACCGCCTCCCGGGCGGAATCCAGGTACAGGTTGCCTTCTACCAGCGATATTTCCATGACATAGTACGAGCCTTTGCCGTCAGCTACCATGTCAATCCGGTCGTAAAGTACCTGGGTATCGTGTTCCGAAGTCAACTTAATGTAGTCGTGAATGTAGCGGCGAACCTGCTCGCCCCACCCCCATTCTTCCTGGCTGGAATAACGGGCGGTGACAATCTGTTCCGGCTCCGGGCCCTCGCAGGCGGCGTGCAGCATAGCGCCCTTTTGCACCGTATGGGAGATGACCCCGTTGTAGTACACAATCGAGACTTCGCCTTGTGTCTCGACTTCCTCTAAGTAGCGCTGAATCATCACGCCTGAACCGGCAGACAGCAGGTCCATCGCGTGTTCGATAGCTTCGCGCCGCGAATTGGCGGAAGTCGAAGTGTAGCGTCCCACGCCGCGCCCCCCGCTGGAGATGGTCGGCTTCACCACGAAGTCGCCGAAGGCGGGGAAACGGGAGTGAACCTGATGTTTAGTGAGGTTTCGTTCGGGTTCCAGCCAAGTCGTCGGAATGATGGGCATCCCCAACTTTTGTAGCTCGCGCAGGTAGTGCTTATCCGTGTTCCATTCCAAGATTTCGGGGGTGTTCAGCAACTTTGGTACGGAATGCGCCCACTTGAGAAACTCCTCGCGGCGATGCGCATAGTTCGGGGTCGAACGCAACACTGCGAACCGACCTTCTGACCAATCCACGCTGGGGTCGTCCCAGCTGCGCATGACCGGTTCGATTCCGTGGTCGCGCAAAGCATCACATAAGTCCTGGTCACCTGCCAATCCTTGCGGAGTTTCGGAGCTCATCACCAAAATGACTTTATTATCTGACATCGTTGTCCTTTCGATTCATATTCATTCTATCTGTAGTTTCGGCTGAGGGGTCCGCTCCGGGCGGGACGATAGCTACGTCCGCCTCACCGTAACCCTTGCGGGTGAGCCAAAGCCAGCTCAATCAGCTCAGTGACCAGGTCGGTGTAGGACAGTCCCACGTTCTCCCACATTCCCGGATACAGGGAATAGGGCGTCATTCCGGGCATGGTGTTGACTTCGTTGAGGATGATTTCCCCGGTATCGGGCACATAGAAAAAGTCCACTCGGCTCAGGCCCTCCCCGCCTAAAAGCTGGAAAGCCTGGCGGGCATAGTTTTGAATCTGCGTCGCGACACCGGCGGGAATCTGGGCTGGAATCTGCAATCGCACCGCCTCGTTGGCAAAATACTTGGATTGGAAATCGTACATTCCAGGAGTGGAAACCATCACGACTTCCCCCGGCGGGGTGGTGCGGGGGGCTCCCCCGGCACGCCCCTCCAAAACAGCACACTCAACTTCACGAGCGCCCTGCACCGCGGCTTCCACGATAACTTTCGGGTCGTGGCGGCGAGCGGCGACGACCGCAGCCTCAAAGTCCTGCCACGAATCCACCCTTGTGACCCCTAAGGAAGACCCGGCACGCGCCGGCTTCACAAAGACCGGCAACCCCCACGACAGAATCGGAGCCGGGACTTCGTCCGCGCGGTGGCGCCAATCAAAGTCCGTGATGACGTGGTAGCGTCCCACGGGAATCCCCCCGTGTTCCAACAGAACTTTCGCACACCCCTTGTCCATTCCGTTAGAGGAGGCGCCCACCCCGCAACCGGTATAGGGCACGCCAACCATCTCACACAGACCCTGAATCGTCCCGTCCTCTCCGTAAGGTCCGTGTAGCAGCGGCATCACCACGTCAACACGGCCCAGGTCCTTGATGGGAGCGCTGGGGGTGCGGGAATCCCAAAAGAATAAATGCTGGTTTTGCGGCACTAACGCCACGAAAGTCCCGTTATCCTCAATCTCAGCCCCCTGCCCGTCCTGGAGACGCAGCGAATCGGACTCGTCAGGCATCAACACCCACGCTCCGGCCTTGGTGATTCCGATTGGTATCGGTTCAAAACGCGTGCGGTCGATATGGTCGAGTACACCCGCTGCCGTGGCGCAAGAAATCGAGTGTTCCCCGCTGCGTCCACCGAAAATAACCGCTACCCGGGTCTTTTGTTCGCCTTCACTCATGGGTAAAACTTTAGTCCTTTCGGGGGTTTTTCTTGAATTCCTTTAGGCTGGCTCGGTTACCGTAGGCGTAGGAGCCGGTTTGGGGGCAAAGTTTTCCAGCCAACCGTCTAGTTTCGATTCCTGTTCGGGACACAGGGACATCGCTGCGGATTGCTCCACCCCAATCCAGAATTGCACCTGGGTGGCCGGCATCGGCAACTTGTCCGACCCGGAGCCGTTGTCGCTTTCGGCAATGAATGCCAGCACCCGAGTGGGATCCCAGCCGGATTCCAGCTTTCCACACGCCCGCCATCCCATTTTGGTGACTTCTTTGCGCAGTTCAGCGGGGAAACCGGGGTTCAGGAAAGTAATCTGTTTCCAATAGGTTTCCTCACGAGCGGCAGCGTCGGCGGGACGCTGCTCTGGATTATTGCCATTGATATTGCCAAATTCCCACGCCAGGAACAATCCGGCGGCAAAGAAAATGAAAGCGCCAATCACGGTTTTTTTGGTTCTCTTGTCCCAGATACCGGTGTCTTCGGCATCATCGTCGAAGTTTCGCAACGCTCGCCCCCTTTCTGTTCCGGGTATTCCAACAGGTCTAACGCGACTTTTTCCCGCCTTTGGGACGTTTTTTCTTACGTCCGTAGCGGTCGCCGTCGACTTTCATGTCCCACACTTTCACGGGGGGTTCTTCACCAGGTCGCAGACCCCGCAGAAGGTCGGTCAGGTCAGCCATAATCCGCCGGGTCGCCTCCATCACGGCCTCGTGATCGTCCTGTTTCCCGTAGAGGTCGCTCAAGTCGACGGGGGGACCTGCCACCAGCGACACTCGACCACGGGGTGGCCAGTGCAGTTTCCCGTAGGGTGGCAAGGTCTTGTGCGCCCCCCACTGGGCGACAGGCACCACCGGAACCTGGGTTTCCAACGCCAATCGTGCCGCGCCGGTGTGGGCTTTCATCGGCCACAGGTCGGGGTCACGAGTGAGGGTCCCTTCCGGAAACATCCCCACGCACTCCCCTACTCTCAGGGCGGCTTTGGCGGCAATCAGGGAATCTGCCGCGTGGGTGGTTTCCCGAAACACCGGAATCATCCGCGAGTGTCGGGCGCAAAAGCCCACCACCGGCCAGTGCATCATTTCTTCTTTCATCAGCATTCGCGGGGAATAGTGATTAGCCACCAGGAAGTGCGAAAACGTCACCGAGTCGATTTCCGTGACGTGATTGGACACGGCAATAAATCCGCCGCTTTCAGGCAGGTTTTCCACCCCGGCATAGTGCCGCTTCATCAGCGCTATCAGCACCGCACGCACCGGCAGTGAAGCCCAGAAATACACCCATCCCATCGCGGGACGGCCCGCCCGGTTGCGCCGGAAGGGACGGGAAAACTGCGCGACCAGCCTGGTGCGGTCAGAACCGGAAGATTTCGTCATGAGTGCAGCTCCACCTGTGCATCCAAAGCTTTTAGCTTGTTCATAAAGTTTTCGTAGCCGCGGTTGATGATGTCCACTCCGGAAACATTCGAGACTCCCTGCGCCGCCAAGGCTGCAATGAGGTGCGAAAAACCGCCACGCAAATCCGGAACCTCGATGTCCGTGCCGTGCAGCGGGGTCGGCCCGGAAATAACCGCGGAATGGTAAAAGTTCCGTGCCCCGAAACGGCACCGCAGTCCGCCCAAACACTCGCGGTAAACCTGAATATGCGCACCCATCCGGCGCAGTGCCTCAGTGAAACCGAAACGATTTTCGTACACGGTCTCGTGCACAATCGACAAACCTTGAGCCTGCGTCAACGCCACCACCAGCGGCTGCTGCCAGTCGGTCATAAAACCGGGGTGAACATTGGTTTCCAGAACAATCGACTTCAAATCACCCTGGGTGCCGCGTCGGAACCGAATCGAGTCCTCGGTGATGTCGAAATCCCCGCCGACCTTGCGGAACGTGTTGAGGAACGTCATCATGTCGGCCTGGCGAGCGCCCTTGACCGTGATATCCCCGCCAGTGACCAGCGCCGCGGAAGCCCACGACGCCGCCTCGATCCGATCCGGCAGGGCGGTATGGGTAAATCCGCGCAGCTCATCGACACCTTCGATGCGGATGACCCGGTCGGTGTCCACGGAAATAATCGCGCCCATTTTTTGCAGGATAGCGACCAAATCCATGATTTCGGGTTCCACCGCCGCCCCGCGCAGCTCGGTGATGCCCCGCGCCCGCACCGCGGTCAGCAGGGTTTGTTCGGTGGCGCCCACGCTCGGATAGGGCAGCTCGACTTTCGTACCCTCCAGCCCGTTGGGTGCGGATAGATGGATGCCGTTGGGGAGTTTCTCGACTTCCGCGCCGAAAGCCCGCAAAGTATTGAGGTGAAAATCGATGGGCCGCCCGCCGATATTGCAGCCGCCCAGATTCGGAATAATCGCCTGGCCCAAACGGTGCAGCAGCGGTCCACACAGCAAAATGGGGATACGTGACGAGCCGGCGTGCCGGTCGATGTCATGCACCGAAGCCGCGGCAACCTTGGCGGGATTCATCGTCAGCACGCCCTCGGTTTTGTCGAAATCGACCTCTACCCCGTGCAGGTTCAACAGTTTCGTGACCACTTCGACGTCGCGAATGTCCGGCACGGATGCCAGCTGGGATGTTTCCGGTGAGAGCAACGAGGCCACCATGGCTTTGGGGACAAGGTTCTTGGCTCCCCGCACGGTTATCTCTCCCTGCAGCGGTCGCCCGCCGTTCACCTGCAAAACCGACATCGGCTTCCTTCCGTCAACTCAATAGGTTCCTCCTATTTTACCCCGCGGCGCTCGCACACCGCGTAGGGTCGCCGTGCCCGGCTCTAGTTCACGGGACGAGCGGATTGAACCGGCTCGGGCGGCAGGTGTTTGGCCGGTAGCGTCTTGGGTTTGAAAGACGGGCGTCGCGCTTCGTAAGCGGCGATGGCCTCCTCGTCGCGCAGGGTCAACGAAATATCGTCCAGCCCTTCCATCAAACGCCAGCGCGTGTAATCGTCTATGGCAAAACTGCAGGTAAAATCCCCAACGCTGGCGGTACGCGCCTCCAAATCCACGCAAACCTCCGCCCCCGGATTGGCTTGCAGAATCTCCCAGAGCCGGTCGCAGTCGGCTTGACTGATGACCCCGGTCACCAAACCTTGTTTTCCGGCGTTACCCCGGAAAATATCGGCGAATTTCGGCGAAAGAATGACTTTGAAACCATAATCGCGCAGCGCCCACACCGCGTGCTCGCGACTCGATCCGGTGCCGAAGTCCTTACCCGCCACCAAAACGGTGCCCGACCGGTAAGCCTCTTGATTCAGCACGAACTTCGGGTCCGTGCGCCAGGCGGCAAACAGCGCGTCATCGAACCCGGTTTTCGTTACGCGTTTCAAATAAACCGCGGGAATAATCTGGTCGGTATCCACGTTCGTGACCTGCAGCGGAACTCCCACGCCGGTGTGTTTCGTAAACTTTTCCATTTGTTTTTCCTTTTCTTTAAGCTGAATCTATAGGTCGTTGGGGCCGCTGAGGGTGCCGCGAATCGCGGTAGCGGCGGCGACCAGCGGACTCACCAGGTGGGTGCGCCCGCCTTTGCCTTGGCGGCCCTCAAAGTTGCGGTTGGACGTCGAGGCTGAACGCTCGCCGGGCGCGAGTTTGTCCGGGTTCATCGCCAAGCACATGGAACAACCGGCGTTGCGCCATTCGGCACCAAAATCGCGGAAAATCTGATCGAGGCCTTCCCGTTCCGCCTGCAGACGCACCCGCGCGGACCCCGGCACCACCAGCACACGCACGTCCGGGCTCTTGTGATGGCCCTTCACGACCTCGGCGGCGGCACGCAAGTCCTCCAAACGCCCGTTCGTGCACGAGCCGATGAACACCGTGTCCACTTTGATGTCACGCATTTTTGTGCCGGGCTGTAAATTCATGTATGCCAGGGCCTTCTGCGCAGTCAGGCGTGCGGTTTCATCACTCAGCGCGGCGGGGTTGGGCACCTCCCCGCTCAACGCCACCCCCATGCCCGGGTTGGTACCCCAGGTCACGAATGGTTCGAGGGCATCGGCGTCAATATCGACCTCGGCGTCAAACTGGGCGTCCGCATCGGTCGGCAGGGTTCGCCAGTACGCTACGGCAGCGTCCCAATCCGCTCCCTCGGGGGCGTGCGGACGGCCTTGTAAGTACGCAAAAGTCGTGTCGTCCGGGGCAATCATGCCGGCACGCGCCCCGGCCTCGATGGACATATTGCAAATTGTCATCCGCGCTTCCATCGACAAATCCTCAATCGCGGAGCCGCGGTATTCCAGGACGTAACCTTGCCCGCCGTTGGTGCCGATTTTCGCGATAATTGCCAAAATCAAGTCTTTTGAGGTCACGCCCGGTTTCAAGTGTCCGGAAACATTGATTGCCATCGTTTTGAAAGGAGCCAGCGGCAGGGTCTGAGTCGCCAACACGTGCTCGACCTCCGAGGTTCCGATTCCAAAAGCCAGCGCCCCAAAAGCCCCGTGGGTAGACGTGTGCGAGTCGCCGCAGACTACGGTCATTCCCGGTTGGGTCAGCCCCAGCTGCGGCCCGACCACGTGGACAATGCCTTGGTCAGCGTCACCCAGAGAGTGGAGGCGGAGCCCGAACTCGGCCGCGTTTTTCCGCAGAGTTTCAATCTGCAGTGCCGAGGTCGGGTCGGTGATGGGACGGTCAATGTCTGTTGTCGGGGTGTTGTGGTCCTCGGTGGCCAGCGTCAGTTCAGGGCGGCTCACCTTCCGCCCGGCTTGGCGCAGCCCGTCAAAGGCTTGCGGACTGGTCACTTCGTGGCACAGCTGCAGGTCGATATAGAGCAAATCCGGCGCTCCGTTTTCACCTTTTTTCACCACGTGGTCGCGCCATACTTTTTGTGCAAGCGTCTCACCCATTTTTGCCTCTTTTCGTTGCGCAGTCCGGAACATTCGCCCGTTTGGGACGGTGCGGGGTTCCGCGGGTTTTCCTGTTGTTATCAATGTTTACCTGGTATCACCAGCCAACTTGCATTTCACATTGTGAGATGGCAATATCAAGTTATGGACAAGTCTAGCGCAAATTCCGGTGTAGGGGTACTCGACAAAGCAGTACTGATTCTCTCGACCTTGGAGGCCGGTCCCGCGACCCTGGCTCAACTGGTGGACACCACGCATTTGGCCCGGCCCACCATTTATCGCCTGGCGGTAGCTTTGGAGCATCATCGTTTCCTGGCCCGGGACTCCCAAGGTCGCTTCACATTGGGACCCCGCCTGGCGGAACTGGCTGGAGCAGCCGGGGACGACAGACTTCTGAGTGTCGCCGCGCCGGTGCTGGCTGCCTTACGCGACCATACTCACGAGTCTTGCCAACTGTATCGCCGTCAAGGCGACCAGCGGATTTGCGTGGCCGCCGCCGAACGACCCATCGGTTTGCGCGACTCGATTCCGGTGGGGGCGACCCTGACTATGCAGGCCGGATCCGCCGCCCAAATCTTGCTCGCGTGGGAGGAACCCGAACGCCTGCACCGGGGGCTGCGCGGTGCGGCCTTCAACGCCACTATGCTTTCAGAAGTGCGTCGGCGCGGCTGGGCGCAATCGGTTGGGGAACGTGAACCCGGCGTCGCCTCCGTGTCCGCCCCGGTCCGCGGAGCCACCGGACGTGTCGTCGCCGCCGTATCTGTCTCGGGACCTATCGAACGTTTGGGCCGCCAGCCCGGCCGCACCCACGGCACCGCCGTCGTCGCCGCCGCCAACCGCCTGAGCGAATTCCTGCGCCGCGACGAGGAGTAACCGGCCAGTCCGCCCCACGCCCTTGTGACCCCGTCACAAAACGATTGTCTCCTGTCGATTCGGATACGGCACACCGGTACGAATTTATAGTTTTCAATCAGTTTTCCAGTTCCAGCGTCTGGGACAACCGGAAGGGTGTAACCAAAAAACTGCGCGATTTCCGCGCAGTTTTGGCAAACATTTATGCAGTTTGAGACCTCTTCCAAGAGGTAGTACCCCCAATGGGATTTGAACCCATGTTACCGCCGTGAGAGGGCGATGTCCTAGGCCGCTAGACGATGGGGGCGCTGGGGTACCAGGATTCGAACCTAGACTGAGTGAACCAGAATCACTAGTGCTGCCGTTACACCATACCCCATAACACTCGGCGCAAAAACCTCTGTCGAGATTTTCGCACCGAGTGTCAAGGTTACCCTAGTAGTTAGGCATTTGGCAAGTTATCGGCATCGCCTTTCTTTTCGTAAACCAGCATCGAAATGTTGTCATACATCGCTTGTGAGGCCTCGACCAATTCGTCCGAAGCGTGCTGGAGAGTTTCCACACCCTTGCCGGCTTCCTGAGCAATCTCTTGGTATTGGGAAATGGTTTCCGCAATGGAAGCCGAGCCGGTCGCAGCTTCTGCCACAGAACGACTCATTTCGTTCGTAGTGGCAGTCTGTTCTTCCACAGCCGCCGCGATAGTGGTCTGGTAGTTGTTAATCTGATTGATAATGTCAGAAATCTTTTCGATTGCTGCCACCGCACCATCCGTATCCGCCTGAATAGCCGTAATCTTGGCGGTGATGTCGTCGGTAGCTTTACCGGTTTCCTGGGCTAGATCCTTGACCTCACCAGCCACCACCGCGAAGCCTTTACCGGCGTCCCCGGCACGAGCGGCCTCAATAGTCGCGTTCAGGGCCAGCAGGTTCGTCTGTTCGGCAATAGCGGTAATGGTGTTCACCACGTCACCGATTTCGCGCGAGGACACCCCGAGCTTAGACACCGTCTCACTGGTGCGCTTCGCGACTTCCGTCGCTTCACTCGCCACCCTGGCGGCTTCGTTAGCGTTGGAAGAGATTTCGCGAATCGAGGCACCCATTTCTTCGGCGCCCGCGGCCACGGTCTGAATCGACTGCGTCACATCTCCGGCAGCACCGGCCACAACCTGCGTCTGTGCGATGACTTCTTCGGTCTCCTTGTAGCCCTCATCGATGCCGTCGCCGACATCCTTAGCCACCGAATTGACCTTCCGAGCCATCGCGGCTGCAGAACCCACCACTTGACGCAGGGTCGCCAAACTCTCATTGAGTTTCATCGCCACGTCGCCCAGCTCGTCATTCATCAGCATCTCAGCTTCATCGGTCATGTCGCCCTTCGACAACGACTCAATGGAATCGCCCGTGTTCGCCACGGTCTTGCGAAGCACGCGGCGCACAAAGAACCCAATCAGCAGCGCAACAACCAGCACCACCAGGTAGACGACGCACATGACAACCAAGACAATCGTGGCAACCGCCTGTGATTGCAGGGTAGCGGCATCCATCTTGGATTCCAATCCCTTAACAATCTGCGGGACCAGGTCGCTGAGCTGATTAGCCAAGTCCAGCACATCAATAGCCGCGGCTTCTTCGCCCCTACCCTGGTTGACGAGTTCAGTAATCTGATTGACCTCAGCTTCAAACTTCTTCATCACGTCCGTAGCTTGAGCCACCAGCGGGGCAATGTTCTGATCCTTGATCTTTGACATTTCCTCCAAGCGCTGATCGGTCAGCTCCATGAAGTGCTTAACGTTCTCAGTAGCCGCTTTCATCAAGCCTTCGCGCGCTTCGGGACTGATGGTCTGGGACGTGCCAATCCGTTTGAGCTCGCGTTCTGAGGCAATCAAACGGGTCATGTCATAGTGCATCGCCTGGGCCGCCTCAACCTGAGTCTGTTCAGCTACATAGGTTTCCGTGGAGTTGCCATAGATGCGCACCCCCACCACGAACAGCAGCAGCATCACCAGCAGACCGGCGATACCGGAAACTCCGATGGCGCCAATCTGCACTACCAAGGGCATCCGCCGCATTTTCTTTCCTTTGGCGTTAACCCGCGCTTTACCAGCATTCTTAACAGCCGCATCACTCATTTTCTTTTCTCCAGTATTCGAGTTCGCTGTATTTTGCAAATCCGTAGTCACAATCGTCCTCCCTAGTGTTTGAACTCATTGAGGCGGGTAACCAAGTCGTGCGACTCCGTGGCCAGCACGCCCATCTTTTGGTCCACATCAGCGAATCTGTCAGCCAAGTTCGTGGTGTTGCGGGCGATATCCGCAACATTTTCCGCAATGGTGGTGGAACCGTCAGCAGCCTCCGAAACCGACCGGCTCATTTCATTGGTCGTGGCGGTCTGTTCCTCAACCGCCGCCGCAATGGTGGTCTGGTAATCATTGATGGAGGCGATGATATTAGAGATTTCTTCGATGGCGGCCACCGCGGCCTCGGTGTCCGTCTGAATCTGCTCGACCTTCACGGCGACTTCCTCAGTGGCTCGTCCCGTTTCTGCCGCCAAGTCCTTGACCTCACTAGCGACCACGGCAAAGCCTCGTCCGGCGTCTCCCGCTCGTGCGGCCTCAATAGTCGCGTTCAGAGCCAGGAGGTTCGTCTGTTCCGCTACCGCCGTAATCGTCTCGATGACCTCGCCAACCTCGCGAGAAGACTCGCCGAGTTTAGCCACGGTTTCATTCGTTTGCTGGGCGACTTCCGAAGCTTCCTTGGCCACTCCGGCAGCCGCGTTGGCGTTGGAAGAGATTTCTTTGATCGATACGCTCATTTCCTCCGCGCCGGCGGCGACGGTTTGAATAGAGCGGGAAACTTGCTCAGCTGCCGCCGCCCCGCTGTTGATGTAGTCGGTAGCTTTCTGGGTAGCGCCCACTGCTCCGCGAGAACCTTCCCCAATCCCTTCGGTAATCTTGCCGACGTTCTCTGCCGTCCCGATGGTTACGGTGAGGCTTTGACGCAAGCCGCCCATAGCCTCGTTGAAGTGGTCGCCCATATCGCCGACCTCATCCCTGCTGTGACGCTGCACCTCGGCGGTGAAGTCGCCTTCCGTCAGTTTGTCCATTCCAGCGGAGAGGGAGCGAACCGACTTAATCATAGGAGCTACCAGCAAACGCACCATCAAGAAAACCAACACCGCCCCAACAATAAGGATAACGATAGAGATAATGATGGTGGTGCTTTCGGTAGTGGCTCGCGCCTGTGCGGAAGCCTCGCGTTCGGCCTGGTAAGTGTCCAACAGAGCACGAGACTTATCCGCAAAAATGAAACCATTTTCTTCTTGGTACCGACCAAAGACATTCGAGGCATCCACGGCCTGGGCTTCATCGCCGACCGCGTTTTGGGTGAACTGACCCCACGCTGCGGAATAGTCTTCCACGGCGGAGCGCATATCCGCTACCAGGGCTTTTTGCTCGCTGGTCAACGAGGCCTTCTCGAGACTGCCAAGGCCATCATTGACCTTACCCAGCAACTCATTGACCTCGTTGACGGTATCGCCTGAGCCGCTCAGGTTCCCAATCTTTCCAGCTTGCAGTTGGGTGAGCAACATAATGTCTTGGGAACGAAGATTAGACCAGTTGATTCTGGCGTCTTCGACCAATTCTACTTCGTCAAAGCTGGCAACCTCTTTTTGGAATACTCCCCGGTATGCCTGCAGTGAGATGACCATGTAAATCAACATCAGCCCCATCAGCACTGCCGCGAGCAGTACTATGATGTGGGTCTTCATAGCGATAGAAAGCTTCTTTGTTTTCACTTGTAACTCCTGATTATTCACAGCTGTGTCAATCGGATAGTGTCGGACTATCGGAGTTAAGTATATTAAAATATCAAGGAAAATTGGGGCTTTTTAGAGAATTATCAAGAAAAACTCCCCCTGCAAGGAAAGTTAACCTAAGAAATCGATAAATTTCCTGATTCTCCGCAGAGTTTCTTGCTTCCCCAGGATACGCATGGAGTCAAAAACCGGGATGGATACGTTTGTACCGGTTACGGCCACGAACAGAGGCGCAAAAGCTACGCGTGGCTTAACTCCCAAGCCATCAATCAGCGCCGCGTTCAAGACCTCGTGAATTGTCTCAGCGTCGGCAAATGCCTGGTCGCCATCGGTTTCCAGGGCCTCGGCAGCCGCCTTCAGAATCGCGGCGGGCTCACCTTTCAACTTCGAGACGGCCTTTTCGTCGTATTCCACTTCATCACGGAACAGGAATCCAATCAGTCCCGGGAGCTGGTCCAGCTGCTGAATGCGGGTTTGCGCCAGCGGTGCCGCCTGATCCAGCACGGCACGTTGCGCCTGGCTCAGGGAATCGTATTCCGCTGCCTCGACTAAACCGGCTGCCGCCAGGAACGGCACCGTCCGACGGGTGAAATCGGACTCGTCCAGAAGGCGGATATGCTCGGCATTAATCGCGTTGCATTTCTTAAGGTCAAACCGGGCCGGATTAGGGTTTACCGCTCGGATATCGAAAGCCTGGGCCATCTGTTCGCGGCTAAAAATATCGTTATCCGCGGCGTAGGCCCAACCCAGCAGCGCCAGGTAGTTGACCAAGCCTTCGGGAATAATTCCATGCTGTTTATGCAGCAGCAAGTTCGATTCCGGATCGCGTTTCGAGAGCTTCTTATTTCCCTCGCCCATCACGTAAGGCAGGTGCCCGAAATAAGGCATGAACTTCGCGACCCCCAGGGCATAAAGTGCCCGGTAAAGCACGATTTGGCGGGGGGTGGAGGACAGCAGGTCCTCGCCGCGCAGGACGTGGGTAATCTCCATCAGCGCATCGTCTACTGGGTTCACCAGAGTGTAGAGCGGCTCCCCGTTGGCGCGGACAATAACGTAATCGGGCACGGAGCCGGCTTTAAAGGTAATGTCACCACGCACCAGGTCGGTGAAGGTGATGTCCTCGTCCGGCATTCGCAGACGCAGCACGGGTTTACGGCCTTCCTTGATATACGCCTCCCGCTGGGCAGCGGTGAGGTCGCGGTCGAAGCCGTCGTAACCCAGCTTCGGATCCTCGCCGCGTTCGCGGTGGCGTGCCTCGACTTCCTCGGGAGTCGAGAAAGATTCGTATGCAAAGCCCGCTTCTAGCAGCTGACCAGCCACTTCGCGATAGATATCCATGCGCTCTGATTGGCGGTAAGGGCCGTGAGGACCGCCCACGTTGATGCCTTCGTCCCAGTCCAAGCCCAGCCAGTCCAAGGATTCCAGAATCTGGTTAAAGGATTCTTCGGAGTCGCGCGCCGAGTCGGTGTCCTCAATCCGGAACACGAAAGTCCCCCCTTGGGAACGCGCATAAGCCCAGTTGAACAGGCAGGTGCGCACCATGCCGACGTGGGGGGTGCCGGTCGGGGAAGGACAGAACCGCACGCGGGTTTTCGGTCCGTCCGCAGGCGGCACGGGGATTGCAGAGACTTCAGGCAATTCGGTATTCATCACAGAGTCAATCATATATCCCCGGCTCAAAGCTTTTTTCCGAGGAGCCTCGAATCGCTGTTCCGGCTGATTTTGACGCTCGTCGGTTGGTGGGTTTCGGGATGCGCGTGCATTATAAGGGGAAAATAGCCGGGTAGCTGCCAATAATGGCAGCTACCCGGCTATTCTCCACCTTTAGGCGCAACCCAGCGAGTATCCGCTGAGTTCCGCGATTGATAAACTGACCCCATGCGAGTTATACGTTTTGATAAAGGCGACGATACCTACGGTTTTGGCGTGATGGAGGACGACACGGACCGGATTACGGTCTTGGCGGAAAACCCCCTGTACAGTCCCGATAAAATCACCCCCACCGGCCAAATTTTGCAGCTGGAGGACGTGCGCCTGGTCGCCCCGGTCATTCCCGCCTCGAAAGTCGTGTGCGTGGGGAAAAACTACCTGGAACATATCCGCGAATTCGGTTCAGCGGTGCCTGATGCCCCGATTCTGTTCATCAAACCCAATACCTCGGTCGTTGGCCCCGGCGCACCGATTGTCCTGCCGAAGTGGTCCAACCATGTCGATCACGAAGTCGAACTAGGTGTGGTCATCAAACACGTCGCGAAGGATATTAACCCCGAAAACTGGAAAGACTACGTGTTCGGCTACACCATCGGTAATGATGTTTCCGCTCGCGATGCCCAGAAAGCTGACAAACAGTGGACGCGCGCCAAAGGGTTTGACACCGCTTGCCCGCTCGGGCCGTGGATTACCGTGAATCCTGAACTCGATGTGCAAAACCTGCGCATCCGCAGCGAAGTGGACGGCGAGGCCCGCCAAGACGACACGACCGCCAATATGATGCACCCGGTGGGCGAACTGGTGACCTACATTTCCCAAGCCATGACCCTGCTGCCCGGTGACGTCATCCTCACCGGCACCCCCGCCGGTGTTGGCCCGCTCACCGAAGGCTGCACTGTGACCTGCGAAATCGAGGGCTTGGGCCAACTGAGCAACCCGGTGCGCCGCTGATGGAGGCTCTCAATCAACTGCTGGACGACCTGGAGGATCGCGGCGCACTCACGGACCCCGTCGAGGTCCTGCTCGCGTTTCAGGAATGGGCCGAATCTACCGGCCGCCCGCTTTATCCTCACCAGCAGGAGGCTGCCGAGCACCTGATTTTGGAGGATAAGCACCTCATCGCGCCCACCCCCACCGGTTCAGGCAAGTCCCTGATCGGGGTAGCCGCGATTTTGTGGTCACTAGCCCGGGGCGGCGTTTCCTATTACACCGCACCGTTGAAGGCGCTGGTCAGCGAAAAGTTCTTTGACCTGGTGGATCTGTTTGGCGCCGCTAATGTGGGCATGGTTACAGGCGACGGTTCGGTCAACGCCGATGCGCCGATTATCTGTGCTACGGCGGAAATCCTCGCGAATCAGGCGCTGCGCTGGGGAGATGACCTCAACGTCGATACCGTGGTGATGGACGAGTTTCACTACTATGCTGACCCGGAGCGTGGCTGGGCGTGGCAGGCTCCCCTGCTGACGCTGACGAAGACCCGGTTTGTGCTGATGAGTGCCACGTTGGGAGATACCTCGTGGTTTGAAAAGAACCTGCGGGAAGTCACCGGGCGCGAAGTCGCGGTGCTCGATTCCGCCAAACGCCCCGTGCCGCTGGAGATGTCCTACGCGGCTGAACCACTGGAAAAAATCCTGCAGGGTCTGGCCAATCAGGATCGGCTGCCGGCCTACGTGGTGCACCCCAGCCAACGTGCCGCGGTGGAAGAAGCCGAACGAATCGCCAGCCTGGATTTGCGCTTGGGTCTGGATCCCGACACCGCCGCCCAGCTCAAAGACCAAGTAAACACCGTACAGTTCCATTCCTCTTTTGGGAAAACCTTGAAACCGCTGCTGCTGAAAGGCATCGGGATTCACCACGCGGGAATGCTGCCCCGCTACCGCAGGCTGGTCGAAAAACTCGCTCAGGCCGGCCTGCTCCGGGTCATCTCCGGAACCGACACTCTCGGGGTCGGCATCAACGTCCCTATCCGTACCGTCGTCATGACCTCCCTGGTGAAGTTTGATGGGAACAAGGAGCGTCACCTGAATTCCCGTGAGTTCCACCAGATTGCCGGGCGAGCGGGTCGCGCCGGATTTGACACCGTGGGATATGTGGTGGCACAAGCCCCGGAGTGGGAAATCGACAATGCTATCGCGCTCGCTCGGGCGGACGGGGACGCAAAGAAACTTGAGAAAATCAAGAAAAAGAAAGCGCCGGATGGCCGCACTTCCTGGACGGAAGGGACCTTCAACCGCCTGACGGAATCACAACCCGAAGCGATGGTGCCGCGGTGGAAAATTACGCACGCGATGGTGCTGAACACCCTGCAAAGGCCCGGCGACCAGGCCGAGAACCTCAACACTTTGGTGTACCGCAACCACAACGTGCCACGCGCCGCCGGACCGGCGAAGGATCGCAATCCCTTTGCGGACACATTGCAACACATTCTGGAATCCCTAGAGGATTCCGGGGTCATTTCCGGAGGGCAGCTCGCGCACGGTGACAGCGCCGATTCCGGCACCGGGGCGGGCGGTCCGCAGCACAGGAACTGGACTTTGACGGCGGACCTGCCCGAGACGTTCGCCCTGAATCAAGACTTGGCGCCGTTTGCCCTGGATTATTTGCAGGCGTTTACGGACCACGCGGACTCTTCCAGCGCGGATACGCCCGCTGCCGGGGGAGCGTTCGGGGACACTCTCGATGTGATTTCTGTGGTGGAGTCCGTTTTGGACGACCCCAATGCCATCTTGCGCGCCCAGGAACGCGCTGCGAAAGACCGGGTATTTGCGGAACTGAAAGCGAGCGGGGCGGACTATGACGAACGGCAAAATGCCTTGGAGCGGACGACTTACCCCAAACCCTTAAGCCAGGAACTCGAAGCCGCTTTTGAGACCTACGTCAAGGCGAATCCGTGGGCGCGCGGATACTTCATTTCCCCCAAATCCGTCATTCGCGAGATGGTGGAAACAGGTCAGACTTTCCAGGCTTTTGAGGCCAGCTTGAAAATCGAGTTTTCCGAGGGAGTATTGCTGCGCTACCTGTCTGATGCGTGGCGCGCGCTGACCCAGATTGTGCCCGAACCGTTGAAAACCGAACGGTTTATCGAAGTGCTGGATTGGCTCAACGACACCATCGACAAAGTCGACTCGTCCCTGTTGGATGAATGGAAATTCCTGGAAAATCCAGAACTGCGCAAAACAGCAAACCTGGACGGCACCACCTCTGCTGGCGGGCAGGACGAAACGGAGCTGGCCTTTGGCGAGCGCCCGGACGGAACTTTTGACTACCGCCTCAACCCCGCCAAACTCGGCACCGAGCTGCACCGGGAGCTGTTCCGCTGGCTCGATATGCTGGGCGGAGACGAGTTCGAGCGGCTTACCGCAATGGAAACGAAACTGCGCTCTGACCAGGGCGGAGTGTCCCGGTCACTGGCGGAAATCCCCCCGATTACCGAAGCGGGCTGGGATCGGCAGCTGGGAGCCTACTGGGATGCCCACGACTTCATGGAAACGGTCGGGGAGGCCCGCCACCAGCGCAATTTCCACGTCATCACCCAGCCCACCGAGGCTGACCTGCCGGCCGGTGCAGGGAACCTATTGAACCCCGAAACCGCAGAAAACCCGCTGTGGCTGGCGGAGTTAATCATTGTGGATGGCGACGAAGACCTGGACTTTGCCCTGTACGCCGCCCTGGATTCGGTTGCCTCAAACGCGGCCGGCCATCCCGTCTGGGCACCCATCGGTCTTCTGGAACGCCCCTGAGTCAGCCAGACAGAATCAGCCTTCGAATGGGTTGATGACGCGTAGCCCCGGAAAGGCCGCGAAGTCAGAATCGACGGACACTATGGGGACGCCGTGCTCGATGGCTACCGCGGCCAAAGCAGCATCCATTACCCGTGCACCGCTAAGACCAGCGTCAAGCATGAGGGATTTAAAGATACTGGCGGTTCTCTCGGTCGCTGGTGGCACCCATACAACAGGGGACGCCAGCCATCCGTCCATAATTGCCCAAGCCTGCTCACCGGTGAGCGGTTGATTGTAAATCCGCGGATTCGTCACGATGCGAATAAAGCCGCAGATGGTTTGCCAGGGGATTCCAATCCGAGAATTTCCGGTCAGATTGCGTTCAATCCATTTTCGGGCAACTTTACATTGTGACGCTGTGTCATCGACTGCATATACCAGGACATTTACGTCAAGAATCACCGACGGTCGCCCTCCAGGAAGTCCAGGTATTCAAGGACTTCGCAGGTCTTATCGAGTGGGATTTTTGCACCCATTGAATGGTGGATATTCGGAACCTGGTAGGTCTGTTCGCGCTTCACTGCCCCGCGGTGAATCAAGGTATTGGCTGCATCCGAAAGCCCCATGCCAGTATCGCGGCGCAGCGCAGCCACAGCCGCCGCGGCTTCTTCATCCAGGGTAATCGTCGTCCTCATACCCCAATTTTACCGCAGAATTCCACCAGATGCATCATGATGCGCGCAAAGCCATGGTGGATTTTTCAGTGGAGTCAATAGCCCTTCCGGTCGCCTTTTCGGGAGCACTTGCGGTATGCGAGGTGCAAGAAGTCGAACAGATTTATTCGACGGGTATTTTGAAAATATGCGCCTAATGTGTGTTAACCTGAAAGCAAATCCGAGCGATGCAAGGAGTCAAAAATGACCGATGAGGTACCCCCCGCAAATCTCGGGAACTTTGACAACCCACCATCGATGAACGCAATTGGGGCACAACCGCAAAAAAAGAGCTCGAGACTGGCGCTCATTATTGGCATAGTTGTTCTTGCTGTGATTCTGATTGCGGGATTGGCCATTAAGTTCCTTGTCCTGGATCCCGCAGCGGAGCGAACGGAAGCAGTTAACGCCTTTCAAGATGCCACATCTGCGTGCGAAACTGCCAACAGTGATTTTGCGGCGGCGCTGAGCGAGGCCGCGATGGCTATCGAAACCGACCCCGAGACCTTAACCAACGAGGCGCTTATCGGAGATTTGGAAGAAGCCATTGCAGATGCAAAATCCGTAACGCCTTGTGAATCCCCCAAGATGGCAGGGACAACCAAGGGGATTACCCAGCAAACCGAAGACATGAACACCGTCACTCAGAAGGTTACCGACTCCACCACTGCCTTGACTCAAGCCACTGAGGCCATCACCGCAAACCAGGAAGAAAAGAAAGCTGCAAAGGAAAGAGCCCGTAAGGAGGCCGCCGCCAAGATGCAAACCGGCTGGGCTCGCATAGTAACGGACGAAGGCTACAAAATCGATCTCACGTGGAAGGGGCTTGGTCTGAATGTTGATAATGACAGCACAGAAGGAGAACCCGGCAATTCTTTAATCACTGTTCATACCTTCATTGAAAGTGCGACTGCCACAAATAAGACTCCCGGGAAAAAGATTGAGTTCACAGGAAACGTTGTAAAGCTTTTAATGGTAAATCTTATACCTGTTTACGACACCAATATATGCGACATCACCAGCAATTATGTAGAAGAAACGTATTACGATGATGAAAAGTGCTCAGCTGTTGAGTTAGGTGGAAAACAATACTACACATCGATTTTATTTGCCGGCAAGCAAAACCAACGGGACATAGGTTCTTTGATAATGGCCACGGGTCCGTTCGATGTAGACGAGGAAATTACATACGATAATGAATACGGTACAGATGAGGGATACAAAGTCGAAGTATCAAACGACATCGCCGATGAACTTGCCGAGACGCTGGCAGAACCGGCGGGATGGCTAGCTGTTATAGACAAGAATCCTTTGGTGTCAGGGGTCATGGTAGGCGACAGGAAGCCTTTTACACCTCGCTGCCACAGCTTCATCCCGGATGGTTACTACGACTACTGCCTGGTTGGGGCGAGCTCAAACCTCAGTTTGGGCTGATTCAAAAGGTAATTGGGTTTTTGATGTAATCAAAAACCCAATTACCGCTGGTTTTCGTAATCGCTGAGCTGACCAATGCGCCGGGAGTGGCGCTCTTCGCCGGAAAAGTCCGTGGTCAGGAATACTTCCACAAAACGTTCGCATTCCTCAACGGAGTGCTGGCGAGCGCCTATGGAAATCACGTTGGCATTGTTATGCAGACGAGCGAGGCTCGCGATTTCTTCGTTCCACACCAGGGCCGCGCGAACGCCTTTGACCTTGTTAGCGGCGATTTGCTCGCCGTTTCCCGAGCCACCCAGCACGATTCCCAAAGAACCCGCGTCCGCCATCACGCCCTCGGCGCAGGCAATGCAGAAGCCCGGGTAGTCGTCATTAGGGTCATAGGCGGCAGGTCCGTGGTCGACAACTTCATAGCCGCGTTCCCGCAGCCAAGTCACCAGATGCTGTTTCAACTCGAATCCGGCATGGTCGGTACCAATGTGTACGCGCATAGAATTTCCTCTCGTGTCGAATCTGGCCTGCCTGGGCACAGCCAAGAACATTTATATCCTATCGAGAATCTTTCGACGCGTTGTAAAACTGCCCAATTCGTCCCCAAACCCCCTAATCGCCAACGATTTCCCACAACTCCGGGTAAAATTCCCTACTGAAGTATGTATGCGCAAAGCCAGAGCCTCTCAGAGCGGCAGGCTGCGCTGCTGAAGATGCAGAATGGAAAGGACCGGTACATGAGCGAGGATGCCCCGCAGCTGCTGACCAGTGAAGATATCTTTTCGGCTCAGTTCCCTGCGACAAAGTTCCGCGATGGGTACGACCAGAATCAGATTGACGACTACCTCGATGAGGTGGTTCGCGTCCTTTCCTATTACGAAGCCCTGAATGCCGCGCCCGAAGCGGAGGTGGATTTGGCTTACATTACTGTCCGCGGCCGGGATGTGCGCGAGGTCGATTTCGACTACACCCGAATGCGCGTGGGCTACGACCAAGACGCCGTGGATGACTACTTGGATCAGGTCGCCGCCACTTTGGAGGCATACGAAAAGCTGTACGGCATCCCCCCTTCAGACCAGCGCTACCAGGTATTACAGGTGGACGGGGCAGCGCTGGAAGCCGAGGCCGCCGAACAAGCCGCCGCCTCTGGCGAGCTGCCCAACAACGGTATGCCCGCTGGCGAGGAAACCGTAACCCCGATTGAACTTTCGTCCGAGGCTCCGGCAGAGGCTCCGACCGCGACTCCGGTCGAGGAAAACGCGCCAGAAACCGCCGCTTCCGCCCCGTCTGTTCCCGCCGAGGCTGAACCTGCGACAGACGAGGACTCTGGGGTGCGTTCTTCCGTTCTGGGTACTCCCACCGGGTCGATTCCCGCAGTTCAGCCGGTTTCTTTCGAAGAAGCGGTGTTCACCGATTACGGGACTGGCTCGCCTGAAAACGGTGATTTCGGCGGAACGGGTGCCGTAGGTTCCCCCAACTTTCCTCCGCTCAACTCGCCGGTGTCAGCCGGCCCCGAAACGCCGGCTCAGGAGGCAGCTACGTCCCCGGTCGAGGGCGGTGCCGGCCAGGATGCTACCAACGAGGCTTTGCCCACACCGGAGACTGCGACAGAACCGGCCGGCGAACCCAGTAGCGCAACAGCCCCGGCAGACGCCATCCCGGGGGCTGGCGACGAATGGGGCGAAGTTCCGCAATATCCCGAAACTGCCCAGCAACCGGAAGGTACTGACGCGACAGCTGCTCAACCCTATCCCGAAGCCGGATACGACCCTTACCAGTCCTACGGTTATGACGCTTATGGTCAGCCGATGCCCGCAAACCCCGCGGATTATCAAGACAATGCCGGTCAATATCCGGGCTATCCTCCCCAGACCGGGTACGGCTCACCCTACGGCATGGCGACGCCGGAAGGCTACGGCTATTCGCCGCAAGCTGGGGACGAAAACCAGGCTTATATTCCGGACGACACCACGATGGTCATGCCGGTCACTCCCGCCGCGCCCTTGGGAGCCGCAGCTCCGAACGAAACGCCGTCCGAGTATGCTCAGGGCTATGAACAGCCTGGATACTCGGCAGGATATGAGGTTCCCGCCTCGGAAACGACGCCGGATTACGATTCCAGCTTCGATGCTGACCAGGAAAAGTCCTATGACCTGGAAGAATCCCTGGACGATGATTATCCAGAAGAAATCACTTTGGATGACTCCTCCGCTTTGCCGGCAGATTTGACCGACACGCAGGCTGATTCCGCGGCTTTACAGGCGGATTTTTACGCTCCCGCCACCCCGGAAGAAGCGCCGACGTCCCCCGCTCCGGCGGAGCCTGCCGGTTACTATCCCCCGGAGTCTTTCCCCGAGTCGACAACTCAACCCTACGCCGACTTGACGCCGTCCCCTTATGCTGCACCGGAATCACCCGCGGCTACCCCGCTACCGTATGGGATGCCGGAGCAACCCGGCAGCCCCGACGGTTCCTGGCAGGCGCCAAACCCCTACCAGACCGAAGGATTTACGCCTAACGAGTGGAGCGGCACACCGCAACCGTCGACTTTTGAACAGCCCGCCGCGCAGCCAGCTGCCCCGGACTTCACGGCAAATGAACCCGTAACCTATCCAGCTCCCGGTTCGGAAACTCCGACAGAACCCGCGATGGATCAGCCCGAGCCGGCCAGCGAGGTTCCCGCCGCCCCCGCCCAACCCGCCGAGCCCAGCGTTTCGACTTTCCAGATGCCAAAACTGGAAACGGCAGAAATGGGTCAGTTCGAGACCACCCCCACCTCGGTCAACGATTTGGGTGCGACACACCCGGATTACGCCACGCCGGGTGAGCCCCTGAAAGCCCCACTGACAGATGTGGTGGCTCCCCCGCTGCCGACCCCCGGAGTGGGGATGGATTTGGGTCAAATTCGCGAAAAACTTGAGCACGAACAGGCCGCTCCCCAGGCACAACCGGAGCCGAAGCTGGCCGATGTGCCGGGGGTTCTGATGACGCCTACCCGCAGTAACGCCACGGTCCCGCCAACTGAAATTCCCGCCACGACCGCGCCGAGTGAGCCGGCCGAGCCAGCCTCGGAGGAAACCGCCACGGAACACCTTTCCGCGACACGGCTGGAGGAACTGGCGGCGCAGAATGCCGCGTCGGTACCTGATGCGGTGCCGGATATTCCGATGGTCGATACCCAATCTGGGGATAATGAATCCGCGACGGGTCAGCCGGCCCCGATTTTCCCGGAGGACTCCAACCCGCGACCCATGCTGCAAGGCGAGGAGCCTTTGGCAGAGGTCGATCCGGACGGACGTTTCATCCCGCACTTCTTGGCTGGGTATCGGTCGAATTTGGATACTTTCACGTCCGTGTACGGTGCCCTTGACGAGGGCGGTCCGCGGGCCAAGCCGGCTTCGATTGCGAAACTTGAGGCTCAGCAGCGCCGTAAGTCGATTACCACGGGTTACCTGGTGACAGTAGCCACTTCGCGACCCCTCGGGGCGGACGATCAGGTCTTTGTGCGTCTCTCGGATGGGCGCGAAGTCCCAGTGACCTCGGCTTCCTCTGACTTTGAGGGTGTTCATCTGACCATTCCGCGCGTTTGAAGGTTTTTCTCTCCAATGTCACACACTGCGAAACACAGCAATCCCTACTACGACGCCGCCGACGAGAAGCGGCGCCGGATACGGCGCGGCTTTGTGGCGCTGGGGGTAACCCTGCTGGCCGGGGGGCTGGTAGCAGGGGCGGTAGCTGTGGCCGTTACCCAGCTGGCTCGCCAGCCTGAGGTGAGCGCTTCTTCCAGTCCTTCCCCCACCGCGCAGCAGCCGGGGGATTCTGCCGCTTCCGGCACTAAATCTGAAACAGCTACTCCCAGCAGTTCCGCTTCGCCATCCGCCCAGGCTACGAGCCCGAGTGAATCTCCTACGTCCCAGGCACCTTCTGCCGCCCAAGTTCAGGGCTGTGACGGCACGGCACTAACATCTCCCGCCGCCGGGCGGCTCAGCAGCCAGGATTTACGCGCGGCGTTTGAAAAAGTCGGCCGAGACACGGGAGCAACCATTTCCGCGGCCTGGTTTGACCCGGTCAGCTCCAAGATCGAAACCGCCGGGTCTGGGCAGGCCTGGGTGGCGTGGTCGACCTCAAAAGTTCCGGTTTCTGTGGCGGTGTCCCAGGCCGGGAAGGCGGGGGCTCTGGCTGGCTCGATGTCGGCGGCTTTGCGTCAGTCGGATAACGGTGCCGCCGAGGCACTGTGGCAGTCCTTGGGCGCAAGTGACGCCGCTCGAGCTCAGGTCGTCACCCAAGTGCTGCGTCAGGCCGGAGACAACTCGACTACAGTCCCGTCCGTGCGGCTGCGTTCCGGGTTCACAGTTTTTGGGCAAACTCCCTGGACCACCGCGTCCCAGGTGGGGTTCATGATGAAACTGCCCTGTTTAGCAGGTTCAGGTCCGGTGGTGTCCAATATGGGGCAAGTCAGCGGCGGCCAACGCTGGGGAATGGGTCGGCTGCCCGGTGCTACTTTCAAGGGCGGTTGGGGGCCGGGCGTGAGCGGAGGCTACCTGGTGCGCCAGATGGGCTGGTACCAAAACAGTGAAGGCAAACGGGTGCCCCTGGCTATTGCCGCCCAAGCCGGCTCTTTCGACGGCGGCATCGGCGTGTTGAACAAGCTCATAGCCGCCCTGGGCTGAGTTACTGCTGGATATAAACCACTGCGTTCTTGCCGCCGGTGCAAACCACCACGCTGGCCTGGGAAAGCTGGCAATACATTTTGTATTCGATATTCGTGACTGGACTGTACGCATAGACTGTACCCGTGCCGCTTGACCAGTATGCGTCAGCAACATTTTCCGCAAATTCGCAGCTGGTCACGCTGTTAACCGCGATAGTCGAGCCACATGTGGCGGTAGCGCCGCTAGGCGGCCAAGGAATATTTTTGGCCTGTCCCCCAGTCACAGTTTGGCCAGGCTGCTGCTGCACTGTGACGGTCGGTGCCGGGCTAACCATCACTGTAGATGTCGGTTGACCCTGCGGCTGTGCCGCATTGGTGTTGGCTTCAGGCTTATCTTTGCCCAGGAACATCACCGTTAAAACGACCGCCAGCCCCACTATGATGATTCCCAAACCAGCGACGATGCCAACCAAAACAGGGTTAACTGAGGACCCTTGTTGCGTCGCAGGGTAGACCATCGGCTGCTGAGGGGGATACTGAGGAGGATTAGGGTACGTCATAGTTTCTCCTTAGGGACATCTCGAGAAAATGGTACCACCTGTATCCCACGAATATCGCTGTTTTATAAGCCGAGCCTGGCCAGGAGGCCTGTCACGTCACGAGCTGCCCCTTTGTCGGCTGACAGGGCGGTGGCGCCGTAGAGTTTCAGGGCGTCAGAGACTTCCCGGTCGCGGTGGGGCTGCCACGGGTGCGGGCTTGCCTCCATCGCCGCGCGGCGCCGCTCGATTTCGTCATCTGGCACGTCCAGGGTCAGTTCCTCGCGGTTTACGTCGATGATGATTTTGTCCCCGTCCTCAATCAGGCCAATCAGCCCGCCCGCGGCTGCTTCGGGGGAAATGTGACCGATAGAAATCCCGGAAGTACCGCCGGAAAATCGTCCGTCGGTAATGAGCGCGCAGGTTTTGCCCAAGCCCCGCCCTTTCAGGAAAGACGTGGGATAGAGCATCTCTTGCATCCCCGGTCCGCCCGCGGGGCCTTCGTAGCGGATCACGACTACGTCCCCGGCCTGCACGGTCTTGTCGAGGATTTTTTCTACGGCTTCCTCCTGGGATTCCATCACGATAGCGCGGCCTTCGAAGTGGAACAGTTCGGGGTCAATGCCCGCCGCTTTCACGATAGCGCCGTCGGGTGCCAGGTTTCCGCGCAGCACGGTCAGCCCTCCTTTCGCCACGTAAGCGTGCGCCACGTCACGAATACAGCCCGCCGCCGCGTCCGTGTCCAGCGTGTCAAAGCGGGCGGTGGCGGAAAAGGCGTGGATAGTGCGCTGGTTGCCGGGAGCGGCGTGGAACAGGTCGAGAGCCTCCGGGCTGGGTGTGCCACCGCGCACGTCCCAGTCCGCCAGCCAGGCGGCCAGGTCGGGGTAGCACACAGAATGCACGTTTCGGTTCAACAGCCCGGCACGGTCCAGTTCGCCCAGCAGCGCCGGTACTCCCCCGGCCCGGTGGACGTCCTCCATGTGATAGTCGTTGTGGTTGGGGGCGACTTTCGCCAAGGTCGGCACGGTGCGTCCAATCTGGGCGATGTCCGCCAGCGTAAAGTCGAGTTCGGCAGCTTGGGCGGCCGCCAGAAGGTGCAGCACCGTGTTCGAGGAACCGCCCATCGCCATATCCAAGCTCATCGCGTTGGCGAAAGCCTCCCGGGTCGCAATGGCGCGCGGCAGCACGGAATCGTCCTCGTCATCGTAGTAACGCTTTGCCAGTGCCACCACCAGCTGGCCGGCACGTTCAAAGAGTCCGCGCCGCGCCACGTGGGTCGCCAGGGTGGAGCCGTTGCCCGGCAACGCCAAGCCCAGTGCCTCAGTCAGGCAGTTCATCGAGTTCGCGGTAAACATTCCCGAACAAGATCCGCAGGTCGGACAAGAGAGTTCCTCGACTCGCTGCAGTTCCGCGTCGTCGATGTCGTCGTTGGCGGTGGCGTTCATGACGGTTATGAGGTTGCCCCGCCCGCCTTTTGACGGTCCGACAATGTCAGCGGCGGGTATACCTTTGCCGGCCTCCATCGGACCGCCCGAGACAAACACGGTGGGAATGTTGAGCTTCAGCGCGGCGTTGAGCATTCCGGGCGTGATTTTGTCGCAGTTAGAGATGCACACCAGGGCGTCAGCGGTGTGGGCGCGCACCATGTATTCCACCGAGTCGGTAATAATTTCGCGGCTGGGCAGGGAATAGAGCATTCCGCCGTGACCCATCGCAATCCCGTCGTCGATAGCAATCGTGTTGAATTCGCGGGGCACCCCCCCGGCTTCACGCACCGCGTCGGACACAACCTTCGCGACCTCCCGCAGGTGAATATGACCGGGCACAAACTCAGTAAAGGAGTTCGCAATAGCTACAATAGGCTTGCCAAAATCGTCATCGTTCATGCCGGTGGCGCGCCACAAAGAGCGAGCTCCCGCCATATTCCGCCCGGTAGTGGACGTTGCACTATTGAGTATGCGTGTCATGTTTGTCTCCTTTAAGAGTTTTATTAATACTCAAAAGCTATTGTAATAATCCGCCGCACGTTCGACGAAAACGGGGCGACACGGATGTGCTGGTTCGCCGCTGCGAACAGAAAATATACAGATATTAAGTATCGAAATGGTTTTGACTGCCTCGGGCATATCATTAGCGCCGACACCCGCGAGGCCTCGCGTGGGCCGGTGCTGTGCTCAGAAACCCAGACGATTCAGCATTTTTGGATTGCGCTGCCATTCTTTGGCAGTGCGCACGTGTAAATCCAAGAAAACATGATGCCCCACTAGGGCTTCAATCTCGGGGCGAGCCTGAGTGCCGATTTCCTTGAGTCGGCTGCCTTTGCGCCCGATGACGATGGCTTTTTGGCTGTCGCGTTCCACAAACAGGTTGACGTGAATCTTCCAAGTTTCCCCGTCTCCGGAACGTCCTGGTTGCTTGATAATCTCTTCCACCTGCACCGCGAGGGAGTGGGGCAGTTCCTGGCTGAGGCTTTCCAGGGCGGCTTCCCGAATCAGCTCGGAAATCATGGCCGTGTCGTCCTCGTCGGTGACCTGGTCGCGCGGGTACAGCGGCGGAGACAGCGGCAGGCGCTGGCCCAGCAGGTCAATCAGCGTTTGCACCTGCGTGCCTTGCCGAGCTGAAATCGGCACGATTTCCGCAAAGTCGTGCAGCTGCGAAACGGCCAGAAGTTGCTCGGCGACCTGTTCGCGGGTGGCCACGTCAGTTTTGGTGACGACCGCAATAGCTGGGAAGTGCGCGGTTTTCACTTGGGTGTCCACAATGCGCCGGTCGCCCGGCCCGATGGGTTGATCGGCAGGGACGCAAAAGACCGCCACGTCGACTTCGGAAAAAGCGTCCTCCACCATGTCGTTCAGCCGCTGTCCCAGCAGGGTGCGCGGCCGGTGAATGCCGGGAGTGTCTACCAAAATGAGCTGAAAATCAGGGCGATGCACAATCCCGCGCACGACCCGGCGCGTCGTCTCAGGACGAGCCGAAGTAATGGCAATCTTGCGCCCCACCATCGCGTTGATCAAGGTGGACTTGCCCACATTGGGCCGCCCAATGACGGCGGCGAACCCGGCACGAAAGTCCTCGGGCCAATCGCGGGTGAACAGCCCCGCCGACCCCGCCGCCAAGTCTGGCGACCCGTCGTCGCCCGCGGCATCCAACGCATCCAAATCCGGAAAATTCACGTTATCCATTGTGCAAATCCTACTGTGTTTCGAGTGTTCTGTCCGCGACCGCTAATCTTCATCGAGCATCGGAGGGACCACCCGGACCGAGATGGCGGAAACCTGGCGGCGCCGCCCTTCTGCCTCTACCGCCCGCAGTTCCAGCCCGTCCACCGATGCAAACGCCCCCACCAGCGGCACCACTCCGACAGCTTTCGTCAACAGGCCGCCCACGGTGTCCACGTCCTCGTCGTCAATCTCGGTGTCCAGCAAATCGTTGAGGTCGACCAAGGGAAACCGCGCAGGGACGATCCAGCTACCATCGGGCTGCGGCTCAGGTTCCTTCTCGGCGTGGTCATGTTCATCCGAGACTTCCCCGATGACCTCCTCGACCAGATCCTCCAAGGTGACCAGCCCGGCGATGAGGCCGTACTCGTCCACCAGCACCGCCATGTGGTAGCTGTTCTGCTGCATGTCGCGCAAAGTGTCGTCGACCAGGTTTGTTTCCGGAATGAACTTGGCTTCGCGCATGGCCTGCTCCGCGGTCATCTGCCGCGACGCAGGATCCGAGTTGACACGACGTAATACATCTTTTAGGTATAAGATTCCGCGGATGTCATCAGTATCATCGCCGATGACGGGCACGCGGGAGTAGCTGGAACGGACGAATAAAGTCAACGCCTTGTCCAGAGTCTTTTCGGACTCAATCGTGACCATGTCCACGCGCGGCACCATAACTTCACGCACCAGGGTGCGTCCCATTTCGAAAACGGACCAAATCATCTCTCGGTCGGCGTCCTCAATGGTGTCAGGCTCCCCCATCTGGTCGACCATTTCGCGCAGGTCCTCGGCGACTTCATCACGAGCTTCCTGGTCAGTCTGACTGGACGGGCCCCGCGCGGTGCGCAGTAGCAGCCCGAAGGGCTTACCCGCATTCCACGCCGCCACCAGGAACGGCGCCAGGTAGCGCACTGTCGTATTCGGATAGCGCCGCCCCAACCGATTCCACGGCAAAGTCAGAACCACCAGCAATAACGCCCCTACAGCGACGACCAGCATCGCCACCAGCCACCAGCTAAGAGGCAGTCGGGACGCCAGCAATGCCCCGCACCCCACCGCCGCGGTCGTCACGAAAGCACGGCAGGCGCGCAAGCTGGCGAGCACCAGACGGCGATTTTCGGCTAGCTGCGAGATCTTCCGAGCGTGTTTCGCACCTTCTTCCGCCAAATCTTCCGCCGAGGCGACACTCAGCCGCGACACGGCGCCCTCCCCCAGGCTCAGCGGAACCGCCAGCCCAAAAGACACTGTCGCGATGAGAGTCAGGACTGCACCGGCCACTTCGGAGAACTGCATACTGGCCCCTATCGATTTGCCAGGAAGTTCAACAGCAGTTTGCGCTGCAGGGTAAACATGGCTTTTTCTTCTTCCGGCTCGGCGTGATCGAATCCCAGCAGGTGCAACAATCCGTGTACCGTCAGCAGCAGCATTTCTTCAATAGGGGCATGACCGGCGTCGCGTGCCTGTTCGGCAGCAACGTCAGGGCACAGCACGATATCCCCCAGCACCCCGGCTTCGCTGGGCATCCCCTCGCGCCCCGGCGTCAGCTCGTCCATCGGAAAGCTCAAGACATCGGTAGGACCAGGCAAATCCATCCACTTTACGTGCAGGTCAGTCATGGTTTTAATATCCACAAACATGATGTTGACCTCGGCGGCGGGAGACACATAGAGCTGTTCCAGGCAATAGGACACCAGGTCAACGAACTCGCTCATCTCCAGTTCCCACGCGGTTTCGTTATTGATTTCCACACTCATGGTTATTCCCTTCCATAGCCTTGGGGGCGGCGCGATACGGTTTGGCTTTCGTAGGTTTCATAAGCGTTGATGATTTTCCCGACCAGCGAGTGGCGCACCACGTCCGCTGCACTCAAATAGCTAAACGCGATGTCGGGAACATCGCTGAGGATTTCGCTGACCTGTTTCAGACCGGAAGGCTGGCGTGAGGGCAGGTCTATCTGAGTGATGTCGCCGGTCACGACCATCTTGGAGCCAAATCCCAGACGGGTCAGGAACATCTTCATCTGCTCGCTCGTGGTGTTTTGCGCCTCGTCGAGAATGATGAAACTGCCGTTCAAAGTACGTCCGCGCATATACGCCAGGGCGGCGACTTCGATGGTGCCGTCACTCATCATGCGGCTAATGGTGCCGGTATCGAGCATCTCACGCAAGGCGTCATAAAGAGGCCGCAGGTAAGGGTCGATTATGTCGGTCAAGGTGCCGGGCAAGAACCCCAGGGTTTCCCCCGCTTCGACGGCCGGACGGGTCAAGATGAGTCGGGTCACTTCCCCTTCCAGCAGCGCTTTCACGGCACGAGCCATCGCGAGGTAGGTTTTTCCGGTTCCGGCCGGTCCGATGCCAAAAGTGATGGTGTGAGAGTTGATGTCGTTCACGTACCGGGCTTGACCCTCGGTTTGGGGACGAATGACTTTTTCACGGCTGACAAACACGGCCCGATACCGGGCGTCAGCAGCCCGGGTGGGCGGCTCCGACAGCGCGCGAGGGCTGGGGGCGCGCCGGTTCATTTGAAAACCATAATCCGGTATATTTTGTTTTTCGATGTGCGGCTTCGTGAACAGGGCCCGCACCGCCCGCGTGGCAGGCTCCAGGTCGGCGTCAGGGCCTTGAATGAAAATCTGGTTTCCGGCCACCCAAAAGTTGAGCGTGGGGAAATCATCTTCCCAGTTGTGCAGGTTGGCGTCGTTCACCCCGAGGACTTGAATCATCGGGATTTCGTCAGGAACCTCAACAGCGACTCGTTTCTGAGCCATGGTCACCTACTCTCCACAGGCGTTGCCCGCCAAGAGCCCAGTTGGGATTGAATGACGGCCAGGGCGGCGGGACCGGCGGAGGAACAGCGCAACACAGTCGGTCCCAGCAGTGCCGGGCGCGCCCCGGCCTCTACGAAAGCCGCCAGCTCGGGAACCGTGATACCGCCCTCCGGTCCCACAATGACCACGATATCCTCCGGAGTTTGCCCCGGCTGCGCCAGGGGAACCAGCAGATCCGCCAGATGTTCCTCGGCGACCTCGTGCAGGACGAAAACTACCGCCCCACCCTTCACCAGCGCCTCTACCTCAGAGAAAACCGTTTTCACGACCGGCCGGGCCCACCGCGCTTCTGACCCGTGCTGTCCCGAGGAAATATCTACGCCGCTTTCCAGATACTCTGACACTTCCGCCAGCCGAGCCTGACGCGACTGTTTCATCGCGGAAACCACCAGGTTGCGCCACTTTTCCCGGCCTTTGGCACGCTTGGGCACGGTATCCCAGCGCGACACCGAGCGCGTGGCCCCCCAGGGGATCACCCGCCACACCCCCATTTCAGCCGCGGATTCCAGCGCCTGCATATCGCGCTTTTCTTTGGCTAACGCCTGAATCAGGGTGATACGCAAGGTCGGTTCCGGGTCCCACACCGCATCCTCAATGAGTCGCAACCGCAACCCCGAGTTCCCTGACGCGACGACTTCCGCTCCGGCGCGCCGACCCAACCCGTCGACCACATCAACAACCTCACCCAACCGCAGCCGCTTGACCGTGGCATGATGAGCCTCCGCACCGATTATGGAAACTTCCTCGCCCTCGCGATAGCCGTCTAAACCCGTAAAGTTCGCGGCTAGAGACCCGCCCGTTTCCCCCGCGGTTTCACCGGAAAACCAAAACGCTTGCCGGGTCATTGCCGACCCTTACGGTGCGCCCCGCCAGTATTGCCAGAGGAACTGTCGGTGGGAGCCGGGGACTCCTCGCCACGCAGTCGCGCCAGTTCGCTGAGCAGCTCGCGCTGACGGCGATCCAGGCCGGTGGGAACCTCAATATTCAGGTGAACATACAGGTCGCCGCGCCCCTGGCGATGCAGTCGACCGACCCCCAGACCCTTCATAATGATGACGGACTCGGGCTGGGATCCGGCTTCGACGTTGATTTTCTTAGTTCCGTCGAGGGTTTCCAGGGAAAACTCCATCCCCAGCGCCGCCGCGGTCATGGGAATTCGCAAGGAAGTGTGCAGGTCATCGCCGCGCCGCTGCAGGACTTCGTGGGGTAGCTCGTGAATCTCAACGTACAAGTCGCCCGCCGCGCCCCCGGCAGGTCCGGCCTCACCCTCGCCGGACAGGCGAATTCGGGTCCCGTTTTCCACCCCGGTGGGGATTTCCACCTTGATGTTGCGGGTGGCGCGCACCCGGCCTTCCCCAGAGCAATCCGCACAAGGACGTTCGATGATGGTGCCGTGGCCCTTGCAGGTCCCACACGGGGCGGTCGTCATGACTTGGCCCAGGAAAGACCGCGCCATGCGTTGTACGGAACCGGTCCCGCCGCAGGTAGAACAGGTTTTCGGGCGGGTCCCCACCGCGCAGCAGCTGCCTTTGCAGGTCTTGCATTTCACGAAGGTGTTAATCTTAATTTCCCGCTCGGTGCCGAACGTGACGTCTTTCAGTTCCACGTCAATGGTGGTCAGGATGTCTTGGCCGCGTCCTCCACGCGGAGTGGGGCCGCTGGTCGATGAAGCAGCATTAAAGAACTCGTTGAGGATGTCGGCAAATCCAAATCCGGCAGCGTTCGCCCCGTTGAATCCGCTGAATCCGCCCGCACCGAACCCGGAACCGCCCAGGTCATATTGCTGGCGTTTCTCGGGGTTGCCCAACACATCGTAGGCGGCACTGACTTCTTTGAATTCTTCCTCGTGTTCAGGGCCAGCCACGTCAGGGTGCAGTTTGCGCGCCAACTTGCGGTAGGCGTTCTTAATTTCGTCCTGCGTGGCGTTACGGCTCACACCGAGGGTTTCATAGTAGTCGCTCAAAGTTTTTCTTTCCTATTTGTCTCATTTGTCTGGCCGAGTCCCCGGTCATTGCCCCGGGCGGCTCTGGTTTTACTGGCTTAAGATTCGTGACAGGTACCTCGCCACCGCCCGCACCGAACTCATAGAGCCGGGATAGTCCATGCGAGTTGGCCCGATAACCCCCACATGAGCCTGACCGGCACCGGCCGGAGCGTAGCTGGAGGACACGATGGCGGTTTCTTTCAACACCTCGTGGCCGGATTCCTCACCGATAATCACGTTCACCGGTTCGGCTTCGCGCATCTCACCGAACAGTTTCAGCAGCACGACCTGTTCTTCCAACGCTTCCACCAGGGCGGTCAGGGTTTCATTGAACGCGCCGGAACGTGACAGGTTTGCCATCCCCGCCATCACAATCCGCGTCTCGACCGCGCCTTGTTCCAGAGCCGCGGCGATATTTTGCGCCAAGATGGTGGCGTTTTCACGCAAGGCTTGATTGCCCACGGTAGCCAGCCATTCTTGCAAAGCGGCCTGTTGGGCGGGGGTGTCCGACCGGGAAAACACGGCAGCGAGCGGGGTACCGATGGAGCTGAGGTCTGTCTCGCTGACCTCGTGGGGCAGGTTCACCAGAATCTGGTCTACCCGTCCCGTTTCGGAAATGATGATAGCCAGCACTTTGCAGTCCGGGCCCGCCCCCAAACGCACCAGCTCCAGGTGGCGCAAACCGGACGGGTTGAACGCCGGGAACTCCACTACTGCTGTCTGATGCGTCATCTGCGCCAAGAGACGCACCGTGCGCTCCATCACGTCTTCCAACCCCACCGCGGAGGTAAAGAATTCGGTGATGGCCTTTCTCTCGGGAGCCGAAAGCGGCTTGATAGCCTCTATCTGATTCACGAAGTAGCGGTAGCCCTTGTCGGTGGGGATACGCCCGGCAGAAGTGTGGGGCTGGCGGATTAGGCCTTCTTCCTCCAGCTGGGCCATGTCGTTGCGGATGGTCGCGGCGGAGACCCCCAGCGAGTGCCGCTCTACCAGGGACTTTGAGCCGACTGGTTCTTGAGTTTCGACATAGTCGGAAACGATGGCTCGCAGCACACCCAGACGTCGATCCGCCGCCTTGTCTGCCATCGTTCCTCCTGTTCCTGTCCTTGAGTCCGCACCACGGTTGGCTACCTAACTTGCGTTAGCACTCACAACCTCCGATTGCTAATCTTACCCCGCTTTGGCACAAAACTCCCACCGCACGCCCCCAAAAGCACGCAACCCTCGCGTTTTCACCGCGCTTGTCCACACTTGCCTTCCTTGTCCTTGTAAAATCTAAACATGAGCCCAGATTCTTCGTCTTCCTCACTCCCTAAACCGAGTACGGCCCGTTCCGCGGCAAACCCACAGAACCAGGCGAACGCGACCTCTTCGGCCAGTTCGCCTTCTGCCGGTTCCTCCGAAACCGAGACCCCAGTGCAAAATGTCTGGTTGAACCAAACCGGGCTGGCCATGATGGGTCTGTCGGCGCTGGCTGCGGTTTTAGCCATCATTCACGGAGTGAGCCGCTGGGCTCATGTGGGAAAGGGCGGGTTGTTCCTGGCCGCTCCGGAAACCTGGTTAAACCATCAGAACTCGCCCGCTTTGAAACTCATGTTAGCGGTGGAGCAGTACTCGGCGGTGCTGGCGGTGTGGGTGGCGGCGGCCGCGATTATCGCAGCCTATCTGGCTTGGGGATTGCCTCGCATTGCTTTTACGGGGGTGCAGCCCCGCTTCAGCGTGTTGCTGGAAACACTGGCCACCATACTGTTTGCACTGGTCATCCTGTTTCTCGGCGGTTACGCCTGCTTTGTGTCAGGGGATCAGCCCCTGATGATTGTCGGGATTCCCCTGGCTGTTCAATTTATTCCGATACTGATTTTAGGTATAACTTTTTTGGTCTTGGGCGTTCGTTCGCTAGTTGTCCTGCTCAAAGCGTTTTCCGAAGATTCCGCCAGTTCGCCTTCGCCTCAGCCGGTTACGAGCGCTCGCCCCAGCCAGGCCACACGTACCACCGCGAAACCAAAAACTGCGGTGAAAACCTCTGCGAAAACCGCAGCTAAGGGTGCGGCCCGCGGAGCCCAACCCGCCCCCCAACGCTTGAAAGTCACCCCCGTGAAACCGGGGGCTATCCGGAAACCCGGCACCGGCACCAAAGGCAAGGCGCCGCGGAAAGGAGGCGCCAAATGACCGGAATTACTGCCACCCTGATTGTCATCGTCCTGGCTGCGATCCTGCTGCTGGTGCGGGTCCCCGTCATTTTTGCCCTCGGCCTGCCGGCTCTGGTCGGTAGCCTTTTTGTCGGCGGAGGTCACGGCTCACTGCTTTCGGCCAGTTTGAGCGTGGTCACACCCTTCGCTAACTTCAGCCTTGTGGGTCTGCTCATCTGGGGAGGCGTGGCGGGAACTCTCATCGAGTCGGGGCTGATGGAGAAGTATTTCACCGCCCTGCACCTCGTCTGTGGACGCCAGGCCACCCCGGCTCGGCGCGAGGCTTGGAGCAACTCGATTCAAGGATTACCGATGACTACAGTGGCTCTGCTGGTCACGGCCGGAACTATCGTCTATGCCGACAACCATTTCCTGCTGTTCCAGATGCTGCTGGTGCTGATTCCAATGGCGCTGTTGGCGGGGGGCGCGGCGGTGTTTTCCGCTCCCAAGATTAGCCAGATGACCCTCAAACAGATGCGTTCCACGGACGGGGAATCCTGGAAGACTACTGCCAAAACGACAGCGGAAGTTTCGGAGGACGGCTCCACCCGCCGCTCGTCCTCGCGCTCACAAGCCTGGCGTCAACTCATCTTTCCTATTGCGATGGTTGTGGTGACTTTCCTGCTGCTGCTGATTTCACCGTGGGGAATCGTGGAACTGGGGGCCGTAGTGTGGCTTGCGGTCCTGGTTGCGGCCCTTTTGAGTGCGCCACGTCCACACTGGCTAAAAGACGCGGGGGTGCGAGCGCTGCTCATTGTCGCCTACGTCGCTTCTACCGTGGCCGGAGCCTGGTGGCTAGCCTCGTTCCTGAAAGTCGCCCTGCCAGCTCCCCGGAACTTCCTGGCCGGGGGCGGTCCCTCCATGATGATACTGTTGGCTTTCACCCTGGTCCTGTCCATAGTGGCCGGGGAAATTATCGGTTCCGAAGCCGGGGCGACCCTGGCTGTGGGCGTGACCGCACCGTTCCTGCTGGTGGCTTTTGACGCGGACGCAGCCATGCGGACAGCCTCCGCCATCCTGACTTCCCTGTTGGTGGCCACGGCCATCCTGGGTGGGATTCTGGCCCGTATCCTGCCGCCGCACAGCTCGCCATTTCCGCTCACCCCCTCGCCCCTCACCAATGACTAAACGCTCGGCTATAGCGCGAAACGGTAGGTAATCCCCCACCGAAACCAACCCCCCGACATCCCGGTCTTGTGACCCCCACAAGGGCAAAAGAAATCCGGCCGGATGGTTGCCCACCCGGCCGGATAATCTGTCTCATCAGGAGAATGTCGGATTAGGATACGGCATGCTCGCCGCGGTTGGAGAACCCGTGTTTATCAGGTGCGCCAACTGGCTGATGGAACTCACGCCCATCTTGTTGAACACGTCCTGCATCGAGTTTCCGGACCTCAGCAGGCTCTGGACATAATCCAGAGAGTTGTTTGTCCCGGCACTGGCCGGAGTGCGCGTCCCAGCGGCCGCCCGGCTCGGAGTACTGTAGCGACTCAAAGCGCTTTGAGCCTTCTGGTTCTCCTTCTCTATTTCGGCCAGAGTGTCCCAATCGCCCTTCTTAATGGCTTCGAGTTTCCGTTCTTGCAGCTCGGCCAGTTTCGCCGCCGCAGCCGCCTTCACTTCCTCGCGTTCCTTCAGCGTTCCGGTCACGTTGACGGAATCCGGATTTTCCAGAGCCGCGCCATTGACCAGTTCGGCCACCTTCGCGCTGACTGCTCCCGGACCACCGACCACGATGGTCTTATTCGCGCCGTAGCGCTGCAACGCCTGGTAAGAGGACGGAGGCAGTTCCTCGGTCTTGGTCAGCACCAAAGCCGCATTTTGATCCACGGCCAAAGCACCGCCGGACAAAGCATCCGGGAAGTTCTGACCGGTGACCAGCACCGCCGCGGTGGTTCCCGCCTGAGTACCAGCAGTCAAAGCGGCTGTTTCGTAACGATCCTTGCCCATAATCGGTTTAATATTCACCGACATGGTCGTAGGCCACGGGGTGTTCTGGACGGCGTGCACCGCCGGACCACCAACCGCTGTAATCGTCAACGGGCGGGTCTGACCCAACGCCGAGATATAGCCGAAGGTGTTCGGATCCAAAGTGTTGCCCTTGCTCAACAGCATCAGGGAACCGGTGCGTCCAGCGGCCGCCCCGGCAACCAAAGCATCCGGGAAACCGACACCGTCAGCGATGTACAGGTTCAACGGCTTCCGGGGGGCAGCACCCACCAGCGGTTCAGTCATCTGGTTTACAGACACAGCGGTGCTAAAGCGATCCGGCCCGGCAATGCGGTGTACCGTCATCCCCGCCTCGTTCAGTTCGAACTCGTCGTAGGGGTTCATCGGCACCTGACCGCCAACCAGATAGATGTTCTTCTTGCCAGAAGCCTTCAGCTGATCCAGCAGCGCCGGTTCCAGGCCGGTCTTCCAAGTGGTCAACAGGACCGGGGCGTGCAGAGCCGCGGCCAGCGGGGTGGCGGACAAGCCGTCAGCATGAACGTTGCCGTCCACCAGGACTACCGAGTCGCCGGGGAACTTACCCATCTTCCAAGCGGCAATAGCAGTAAGCACTCGGTCGGAACCATCTGCACGCAGCGTGTTCTTGGACAACGCCCGAGCCAGACGTTCCTTGTCCTGCTCGTCCTTCTTCTTGTCCTTTTCGGATTTGGCCTTCTTGTCCTTGTCCTTCTTTTCTTGTTCAGCCTTCTTCTTGGCTTCTTCAGCGGCCTTCTTCTTATCGGCTTCTGCCTTTTCTAAGGCGGCAGCCTTTTCTTCAGCGGCCTTCTGTTTCGCCAAAGCCTCCTCGTAGGCCTTCTTTTGTTTCTCGGTCATACCCCAAGTCGGGTCGGGATCTTTATCCTTCGGCACGTTGCCATCCACCACAGCTTGACCGTAGTTATTAATCTTGTCCAGCGCATTCGTGGCATCTTCCAAGGAACGCAGAATGTCGGTCAAGTTAGCGTAAGCGTTGCTGGCCTTCTTTAACAGGGATTCCATCTTGGCGGCGGTATTTGCGTCAGCCAAGTCATTTTGCACTTCAGCCAGGTTAGCCAAATCGGATTCGGCACCCCCGTAGGACAGCTTGGCGTCGTTGTACTTCTTGACAGCCTCTTTGTAGCCCTTCTTGTCCATTTGGATTTTAACTTCCTGAGGCAGGGACGCATAGAGCTTTTCCAATTCGTTCCACGACTCTTGCATCTTGCCATGCTGGCTACGAATCTTGGTTCCCAGGTCAGTCTGTTTCTTCAGGATATCGATGATTTCCTGCTGCATCTGCTGTTTGTCGGCATCGTTCAGGCTTTCGCCTTTCTGCAGCATTTCTGTCATGCGCTTCATATTCCAGATTTGGTAACGCGACTCCAGCATGATGGGGACGGCTTTATTCAGGGAATCTTTGATTCCCGCCAAATCACGTTCCATCTTTGCATCAGCGGCACCGGGTTTAAGGTAGGAGTCCTTCGGATCTATCTTGAGGATTTCCTCCTCTGCAGCGCTCAGCTTGTTCTCCGGCACTCTAGCCTTGGGATAGCCTGGCGCATCGCAAATCATCTGGGTAGGTTGGGTGGGATTGGGGTGACAATGTGTGGCATTCTCAGCGTCTATCTTAGCGTTGGTGATTTTGGCCTGTTCATATTCATACAGCTTTTTCTTGGCCTGCAGGTATTTATCCAGGGCGTCAGCGAACGCTTTCTGCTTCGCAGTGTCCTCACCAATCCACTTGTCCTGAGCAGCTTTGACCATGCTGGCCGTATTTGCCAGGCCATTCTTGGTAGCATTCTCAGCATCCAAAATCACCGGATCGAGACCTTTGACAATCTGGTCTTCCAGGTCTTTCAACACTTCCCAAGCCGAAGTTTTTGCGTCAGCTTCTTGCTGAGCTACCTTCGTGGCAGCCTGCGCATCTTCGTACTCTTTCTTGGCCTGTTGATCAGCAATATCAACATTGAACAGCTGACGTTTCTTTTCTTCCAGTTTTTTAGCCTTATCTAGGTTCTGGTCGGCCAAGTTCTTTTCCTGCTCAGCTTGCTTGACACGCTGGGTAATCTTGTCCTTTTCGGCCTGGTATGCCGCCCGGTCAGCCACGGAACGCTTGAACAGCATCGACATATCCAGGGTATTAACCCCTTCTGTTGACTGGCAGTATTGTGACCATGTGATTGGGTCAGTGGCCATATTCGGGAAATACAGGGGATCATCTACAGTCGTAAGGCCATAAACCGGAGCGTGCATGGGGTCAGTGACTGGCGGATCGATTTTGTAAACCCAAGCTGGGTCATTACCCACCGCCTCATTGTAGCTTTTGACCAAATTAGCCGCGTCAGTCGCTGCTTCAGCCGAACGTTTGTCCAGTTTATCCAGAATAGGAGTTCTCTTTGTGGTGGAGTTAAATTCGGTGTCTGCTTTCTTCTTAGCATTTTGGGCGGCTTTGTAGTCTTTTTCTGCTGCCTCATAAGCCTCTTTAAGAGGCTTAAAATTAGACTCTGCCCTACCCCAAGCAGCTTTCTCTGTCTTGAAAGTGTCTTCCGCCTGCTTCCACGCAGTCCGAGCCGCACTATAGTCGGCCAACGCGGCCTGCTTTGCAGTTTCGTCGATTTTGCCATCGTCAAAGTCTTTCTGAGCTTTAGCCCAGTCTTCCTCAGCTTTTTGCCAAACTAACGCAGCTGCGTCATGTGTTGCTTTGGCTGCCTCATACTTCGTCTTGGCCGTGTCATAAGTTGGCTTCTCTTTGTCGTACTTTGCTTTGGCACCATCGGGCGCTAAATACTTGTCTTCTGCCTTTTTAAAGTCGGCTATAGCTGCGTCGTGAACAGCGGTCTCTACATCGTTGGCCGGAGCGGAGCACAGCATATCCCGCAAGTTTTTGTATTGAGTCGCCAGAGCCGCCTCGGTTTCAGCGTCCTTGGCATTGACCAAAACAGGCGGGGTGTGGTCGCGGAAAATCTGGTCCGCAATACTCGGTTCACCGGCATCCAGGAACACCGCGTCGCCCGCAGCATCGTAGCCCACCAGGATACCCCGGAGCTTGCCATCCCCCGTCAGCACAGGCGTACCGAGTTCCTTATTGACTTCTTTTGCCGGACGCCATCCCGCTATGGCAAAAGCCGGAACCACCCCGTTTTTGTCGTTAATTCCTGGCATATCCAGTTTAGGGACGGTTTTATTTTGATCCAGGAAGGTCTGCCATGACTGGGGAGAACTGTAGTAACCGGCACCGCCGCCACGGTAGTAGGCGATACGCAAATCAGAACTGGTGATGTTCTTGGTGAACGAACCCGGATGAGGCACAAAGTCGGTCGATTCCCAACCCACCATATTCAAGCCATCGCCATCCTTGGCCATGCCCTCAGCTTTCGTCACCGGAGTGATTCCCTCTACCGGACGATCCAGCTGTACCACTGCCAAGCCCAGAGTGGTGGGGTTGAACGGTTCCACACGCACGGAGAAATACACGCGCTTATCCGCATTCGTATTGCTCACTGCATCCTTACCGAAGGTGATGCGCGCGGTCTGTTGAGCTAGTGCCTCCATAGTCGAGTTTCCGCGGTTGAAAATATCGTTGTACGGGTCATTCGCGAACGAGAAACAGTCGTTCGAGGTCAGCACTTCGTCGGGCTTCGTCAACACGCCTGCACAGCTCCGATACGCCAGGGTGGAAGCTCCTGGGACAGGGACTTGCAATAAGGCCACCGCCTGACCATTTTGACCCAAATCCTGGGTTTGAAAGTTCCCCCCGCTAATAGCGTTGGCAGGGGCGACACCCGTAAAAGCTAAACCAGCCGCAAACAGACCCACAATGCCCGCGCGGCGCATCTTCTTCACTACAACGTGGCTGTATGTCTCCACTTTATCCTCCTCGAATACCATCCATGGATTCGCGCACTGCCCCTTCCGGACGGGGTCAGCACAGTGTTCCGAACACTCAAATAATTTGTTCGGCTACACACGTCCAATTCTGAGCCTTTTGGCTTCATTTCAGCGAAAACTCGCATACATTCCAGTGATTTTCCATAATTGCAGGTCAGCGCCTCAAAGCGCTGGTCGCAGGGCCACAAACGGGCAAATCTGGTTTTTGCTTTACCAAACCTTGACCGCCATGTCCGAACAAATCCTGCCCGCAGCCCCGCTCTCCACCGCGCGGGGCTTAGTTTCGCAGGGCCGCAAGCGGAACGACCATAACCCCGTCCGCCCGAGTGCACGTGACATTTCCAATCCCCACCCGAAGACTCTAGTCATGGTAGTGTCCTCGGCACTGCAGAATCTCTAAAGTATCCCCTCTAAGACGATAGACTAGCCGGTTTTCTTCATCTATACGCCGACTAAAACACCCCGACAACTCCCCCTTGAGCGGCTCGGATTTGCCCAATCCAGAACGTGGATCCCGCTGAGTATCCTTCACCAGCTTATTGATTCGGCGTAATGTCTTCCTGTCTTGTGTTTGCCAATACAGGTAATCTTCCCAAGCCCCTTCAAACCAAACGAGACGCACTTCACTCCTCAATCAAGTTGTGTTCCACGCCTTCACCGGCATCCAGCGCAGACTTTGCATCGCGCAAATTACGCAGGTTCGACTCGCTATAAAACGGATCGGGACGTGAAACCTCAAACGGGATGCGATTTTCCCCGGTCGCTTTCTTTGCGAAAATCGTAAATGCAGTGGTCATGTTCATTCCCAGATCGCGGCAAAGTTCTTCCATCGCCGCTTTCAACTCCGCGTCCATCCGAATCGTCACATTTGCTGTAGCCATTGCACTCACCTCGCACACTATTATACAACTAATGCACTACTAATTCACTCATGAATTTGTGCCAAGTCTCACCACCACGCGGGGCTTAGTTTCGCAGGGCCGCAAGCGGAACGACCATCACCCCATCCGCCCGAGTGCACGTGACCTCGCCATACAGAGTTTTTCGCTAGTTTTATCCAGAGTTTTTCGCCGGACGCGGCGAGGATGTTCGGGCGGACGCGCCCTGCCAGACACTATAAGACCACGTCAACCGGCCTTTGGCGCCCCTTTGCGCCTGGTGCTTAACCCGAACTTCCCACTTAACATAACACTTGGGGAAGTTAAGTGGGAAGTAAGTGGGAAGTTCGGCTGCGGTGTGTCGCGGACGTTCGCAGACTGGACCCCTCTATGACACCCCCGCCAGGCGTTGAATGACCGTGTCGGCCAGCAGGCGGCCACTTCGGGTCAGCACCGCCCGACCCGCGCCGCTGGTCAGAGCATCGAGGGCCGACCCGTCCTGGTACAAAAGCTCGTCCCCCCGCGGCAGCCCGTCCGCCTGCGGCAGCCCGTCCCCTCGCGAAAGCTGTCCGACCGGCAGCGAACCGCCCTTTTGCACCAAATCACAGTCCGGCAGCGAGTCAGCACCGGGCAGCAACGCGCCGTCCAGCAAGCCCTCCTGAGCTAACTCGTGCGCCTCGGAGAGCAACGCCGCCGCGTCAACCCCGAATTCGCGGGCATATTCGCCCAAATCCAGGCCCTGACGCAGGCGCAGATTCAGCAGGAGTTTTTCCAGGCGGGCGCTTTCGCCGGTGATGATTTCCTGGCCGTCAACAGGCCGGTGGCCCGCCCGCAGGGACTGCGCCCACTTCGCGGGATGGCGCAGGTTCCAAAACCGCGCGCTACCCAAGTGAGAGTGGGCGCCGGGCCCGAAACCGTACCAATCTTGGTCACGCCAATAGGCCAGGTTGTGACGGCATTCGTGGCCGGGGCGCGCCCAGTTGGAAATCTCGTACCATTCCAGGCCCGCCGCACTGAGCGTCTCATCAGCCAGCTCGTATTTATCCGCTTGGTCGTCGGGATCCACCGGAGCAATTTCCCCTTGCGCGAGGGCGCGTCCCAGCGCGGTCCCCGGCTCGATGACCAGGGCGTAGCAGGACACGTGGTCCACCCCAAGTTCCAGCGCGGCATCCAGGGAGGCCCGCCAATCAGCCAAGGTCTCTCCCGGCGTGCCATAGATGAGGTCCACGCTGACCTCGAGTCCTTGCGCGCGCGCCGCCCGCACGCCTGCTACCAGGTGCTTTTGCTGGTGCGTCCGGTCCAGAGTCGCTAACACGGCGGGAATGGCCGACTGCATTCCAAAAGACACCCGCGTAAAACCGCCCGCCGCCAGGGATTCCAAATACTGCGGCGTCACCGTGTCGGGGTTTGCCTCGGTCGTGACTTCCACATCGGTCGCCAGCCCGAAAGTTTCGCTCAGGCCACGCAAGACTCGGACCAAATCGGCCGCCGGTAAGACCGTTGGGGTCCCACCGCCGAAGAACACGCTGGTCAGCGCCCGGCCGTCCTGGTGAACAGCACCAGCGTCACCGGGACCAACGCCACCGACACCACCCTCGTGACGACCACCCTTGTGACCCCCGTCCTGGCACACCGCCTCAGCACCGGAACAATCAGGCGCGTACAGGCCGACTTCACGGAGCAACGCCGCGGCGTAGCCCTCCACACCAGGCCCCAGCGACAGATTCGGGTACGTATTGAAATCGCAGTAGCCGCAACGCCGCAGACAGTACGGCACATGCACGTAGGCGCAGAGCGTGCGCGGCGAACTCATCAGGCTTCGTCCGCCCCGTACCACGGCTCGCTGGGCGCAAATCCAGACTCGGCGGGCTTCTCCGTGGCGCTAACCCGCCCCAAACGGACCGTCACCTGGAACGACGCCGCCTGTTCACGTTCTTCCGCTGAGCCGCGCGCCAGGCGCACCACACACAAATCATGCACGTCACGGCCCTCACGAGCCGCCCTGCGCTCGAACGCCGTCAACACCCGACCGTCGAAACGCGGCGCGAAACCGCCGCGCTGGCCTTGTGGATCGTTTGCGTCGGGACGCTGGCCAACGTGCGGATTGGACAACCCGAGGGTGGACTCAACCACGTCACGCTGCTGCCAAGCGTAGTCGTCCCAATCAGTCGCCAGGCGCCACCGCCCCCCGTCTTCCAGCAGCCGGGCGACAATGGCCGCAAACTCTGGTGCCACCAGACGCCGCTTGTGATGGCGAGTTTTCGGCCACGGGTCAGCGAAAAACGTCCACATTTCGTGTACCGTCGCCTCACCGAGCAGAATGGGCAGGGCTTGCAGGACATCGACGTCCGCAACTTTCAGATTGGGCAAGCCGTCGTAGTTGCGCACGGCGGAGGAGACGATTTTCGCCACCCCCGGCAGCCACACTTCAAATCCCAAGTAGTTGTTCTCCGGGTGCAGCGCGGCAGCGTGGGTGATTTGCTCGCCGTTACCGCAGCCGACTTCGACAATGAGCGGAGCCTCGCGGCCAAACACGACACGGGGGTCCAGGCGCTCCCCCTCGGCCACCATGGTCGGCCCCGCCCCGCGTTTCACGTCCAACAGGTAGGCGTCTTTGTACTTTTCAAAGGTCTTTTCCAGAGTTTGGCCCATGCGATCCCCGCGCCGGGCAAAAGTTCTGACCCGCGGGTAAGGCCGCTGGCGGTCAGGGGTTTCGTCGTCCCCGCCGGACTGGGCGTCGGCTCGAATCGTTTTGCCCATTACTTTTTCGGCTCCTCGTTGGATAGCGCGGCGATGAAAGCCTCCTGGGGAACCTCGACCCGCCCGATGGCTTTCATGCGTTTCTTGCCGGCCTTTTGCTTTTCCAACAGTTTGCGTTTCCGGCTGATGTCGCCGCCGTAGCACTTGGCGAGCATGTCTTTGCGCAGCGCCCGGATATTTTCCCGGGCGATGATGCGAGTGCCGATAGCTGCCTGGATAGGCACCTCGAACTGTTGGCGCGGGATGAGTTTGCGCAGTTTCGTCGCCATCGCGGTCCCGTAACTGTAGGCATTGTCCTTGTGAACGATGGCGGAAAACGCGTCAACCTGTTCCCCGTTCAGCAAAATGTCCACTCGCACCAGGTCGGCCGGAGCCATTCCGTCCAGGTGGTAGTCCAGCGAGGCGTAGCCCTTGGTGCGGGACTTCAGCTGATCAAAGAAGTCGTAAACAATCTCGCCCAAGGGCAGAGTGTAGTGCAGTTCCACCCGATCCGAGCTCAAGTACTCCATATTCTTCATGGCGCCGCGCCGATCTTGGCAAAGTTCCATGACCGGACCGACAAAGTCCGAGGGGGTCAGGATGGTCGCCGCCACCACCGGCTCGCGCACCTCCTTGACCTTACCTTCGGGGAACTCAGAAGGGTTCATGACGTGAGTTTCCGTGCCGTCTTCCGCCACCACCACGTATTCCACGTTCGGGGCGGTGGAAATCAGCACCAGGTCGAACTCGCGTTCCAGACGCTCGCGAATAATCTCGAGATGCAGCAAACCCAAGAAACCGCAACGGAAACCCGACCCCAGGGCGGCCGATGATTCCGGCTCAAAAGTCAGGGACGCATCATTGAGTTTCAGCTTGTCCAGCGCGTCACGCAACACCGGGAAATCGGTCCCGTCAATCGGGTACAGTCCCGAAAACACCATCGGCATCGGGTCGCGGTAGCCCGGCAAAGGTTCGCTAGCGCCCTTTTCCGCAGAAGTGACGGTGTCGCCCACGCGAGATTGGCGCACGTCCTTCACCCCGGTAATGAGGTAGCCGACTTCACCCGCCCCGATACCTTTCGTGGGAATCGGATCGGGGCTGATGACGCCCAGTTCCAGCAGTTCGTGGGTGGTGCCGGTGGACATCATGTTGATTTTCTGGCGGGCTGTGAGCGAGCCGTCCATGACGCGCACGTAGGTCACGACCCCACGATACGTGTCATAAACCGAGTCAAAAATGAGTGCGCGGGTCGGGGCGTCGGGTTGTCCGGCGGGGGGCGGCACTTGGGAGACGATTTCGTCCAGCAGGGCCTGCACGCCCTCACCGGTCTTGCCCGAGACTCGCAAGCAGTCCTCGGGCTGGCACCCGATGAGGTTCGCCAGTTCTTCGGCGTGCTTTTCCGGCATCGCGCCGGGCAAGTCAATCTTGTTCAGCACCGGGATAATGGTCAAGTCCCCTTCCAAGGCCAAGTACAGGTTCGCCAGGGTTTGCGCCTCGATGCCTTGGGAAGCGTCCACCAGCAGGACCGCCCCTTCACAAGCCGCCAGGGAACGTGAGACTTCATAGGTAAAGTCCACGTGACCAGGGGTGTCAATCATATTTAGGGCGTAGGCTTTGTCGCCAACCTGCCAGGGCATCCGCACGGCTTGGGATTTGATGGTGATGCCGCGTTCGCGTTCAATGTCCATCCGGTCCAGGTATTGGGCACGCATCTCACGGTCCGAGACGACCCCGGTTAGCTGCAGCATCCGATCCGCCAGCGTCGACTTACCGTGGTCGATGTGGGCGATAATCGAAAAGTTACGTATCAGGGACGGGTCGGTGGCGGCGGGCGCAATCGACTGTAACAGGGCATCACCAGGAATGGGCATGGACTTCCTTATCTTTCTCGCTAGACATTCCATTTTGTCATTTTTCCCCCGTTTGCCCAATCTTTAGCGGGCTGTAAGGGGCTGGATCCCCCGCCGCGAAGTTCACCGGAGGATCTTCGCGTACGAGTTTTGGCAATCGTCCTGGTTATTGCCCGGTGCGGCGTTCCTCCGGTCAGGAATAATTTGGGACTGCTGGACTATTGCGCAGAGACACGGAATCTGTTACCTTGAAACATCTCTAATCTCGCCGCAGAGATTGTTCGCTGACCAGGACGCGTTAGCCACTTCTTAGCTGCAGGTCACCGGGGGTTCCCCGCGCCACGGGAACGCCGGTTTTATCACGCCAGCCAGGATATATCCCGCATCTACACCACTCGTTAACCTATGTCGGGCAGTACACCCGCGAAACTCAAAGTCTAGGGGGAATCCATGTCAAAGCTGTCTTTCAAACCATTTATCGCGATTTTATTAGTCCTTGCTTTGCCGTTTGTTTTGTCGGGGTGTTCCCAGCGCGATTCTGCTCCGAGTGAGGCGGCGGCTCCCAAGCTGTCCATTTCCGACATTAAACAGGAGGTTCAAGAAAGTTGGATGCCTACCCAATTCCTCGCGCAGGCATCATTCCGTTCGGATAAGCACCTGGATTTGAAGCCTGTCAAGGAGGAGTCCTCTTATCGCCAGATTGCTTTTCGGTGTGCACAAGACTCGCCCTCCCCGGTTTCTATTTGGCTTCGGCACGACAGCGAATTACGTCGGCTAGCGGAAATCGGGGCCTGTGATTCAGGTGTGGGGCTCCAAACTGTGGGACTTCCGAACTCGCTGTTTCCTCAGGCAGAACAAGCACTGTTCATCGCGAACGATGACACCCGCATCGCCGCAGTTATTTTTGAAACCAATCAAGAAACGCCCTCGTGAACGTGTCCCGTATCGGTGTGCAGACACCGAAAACCAGCACAAATCATCTAGGTGATGAGCGGCATCACGAACGTGGGACGTAGCCTGAATCCGTTAGCTCATCGTTCTCACAGCCGATTTGCGAATAAGGCGCAAAATGGCGTAGGATATTTCCTTGTGTGTCGCCAAAACCGGCGAAAATCAATACTTTTGAGGGAAGAACATTGGCAAATATTAAGTCTCAGATAAAGCGGATTCGCACCAACGAAAAGGCGCGCCAGCGCAACTTGGCCGTGCGCTCCGAGCTAAAGACACTGGTGCGCAAGACCCGCGAGGCTATCGAGGCCGGGGATAAGGCCGCAGCCGAGGCCAACTTGAAGGTGGCCACCCGTCACCTCGACGTGGCAGCTTCCAAGGGTGTCATCCACAAGAACCAGGCGGCTCAGCGCAAGTCCAAGCTGGCCACCCGCGTTGCTGCCATGCAGTAACCGGTTTCTCTAAGCTGTTTGAAAACGTCCACCTCGGTGGACGTTTTCTTTTTGCCCACAACAGCGCACAAACTAATCGGTTTAAGTCGCGTATATCATCTGGTCTAAACTGGATACGTTGATTGTCGGAAAGAAGAGGAATAATGGCTGAAAATACCCCGGAAACCCCAGACACCCCGCAGTACCGCTACACGGCTGAGATGGCGGGGGACCTGGAAGCAAAATGGCAACGGATTTGGGACGAAACCGGCGCTTTTAACGCGGATAACCCCAGCGGCTCCTTGGCCGGCGACCTGGCAAAACACAAAAAATACTTCATCCTCGATATGTTCCCCTACCCCTCCGGCAAAGGTCTGCACGTGGGACACCCGCTCGGCTATATCGCCACCGACGTAGTCGCCCGCTACCAGCGCGCCCAAGGCAAGAACGTGCTCTACACCATGGGCTACGATGCGTTCGGCCTGCCCGCCGAGCAATATGCCCTGCAAACCGGCCAGCACCCGGCCATCACCACGCATGACAATATCGCCAACATGAGCAAACAGCTGGCACGCATTGGCTTGTCTCACGACCGGCGGCGCTCTTTCGCCACGACCGACCCGGATTATTTCAAGTGGACCCAGTGGATTTTCCTGCAAATTTTCAACTCCTGGTATGACCCCGAAGCTCCGCGCCGCGACGGCTCCGGAAAGGGCGCGGCCCGGCCGATTACCACCCTTGTGAAGCAGTACGAGGACGGCACGCGCCCCACCCCGGACGGACGGGCTTGGGCCGAGCTTTCCACGGTGGAACAGGCGGAACTCATTGACGCCGAGCGCCTAGCTTACGTGGCATACGCGCCGGTGAACTGGGCACCGGGCTTGGGCACGGTGCTGGCTGACGAAGAAGTCACCGCCGAGGGGCGTTCCGAACGCGGCAACTTCCCCGTGTTTAAGACGAAACTGCGCCAGTGGATGATGCGCATCACCCGCTACGCGGACCGGCTGGATGCCGACCTGGCCACGATTGACTGGCCCGACAAGGTCCGCACCATGCAGCACAACTGGATCGGCAAGTCTTTCGGCGCCACCGTAAACTTCCAGGTCGAGGCCGGTCAAGGGCCGCAGCCGCAAACGCTGCAGGTCTTCACGACCCGGCCCGACACCCTGTTCGGCGCGACTTTCATGGTCATTTCCCCCGAGCACCCGCTGGTGGGCGCCGAGGATTGTGCGGACGCGGAGTTGCGGGTGCCGGATGCTTGGCCGGAGGGGACCCGACCGGAGTGGACCGGCGGATACGCTACCCCGCGCGAAGCGGTGGCGGCCTACCGGGCGCAAGCCAGCGCAAAGAGCGACAGCGAGCGGACTGCGGAAACCGACTTCACCGAAAAGACCGGCGTGTTTACCGGCATTTTTGGGACAAACCCGGTCAATAGTTCCCTGGTGCCGATTTTCGTGGCGGATTACGTTTTGATGGGGTACGGCACCGGCGCGATTATGGCCGTGCCCGCCCACGACGAACGCGATCACGCCTTCGCCAAAAAGTTCAACCTGGACATTATCCAAACTATTTCCGGCCCGGACGGCCTGGATGTGCAAGAGGAACCCTGGACCGGCGACGGCGTCATCGAGAACTCCGCCAACAGTGAAATCAGCCTGAACGGGCTGGACAAGGCCGAGGCTATCGCGAAAATCAGTGACTGGCTGGCGCAAACCGGTCGGGGCGAAAAGACCGTGACCTACCGCCTGCGTGACTGGCTGTTTTCTCGGCAACGCTACTGGGGCGAGCCTTTCCCCGTGGTTTACGGCTCTGACGGGCGGGTTCACGCCCTGCCGGAGGACATGCTCCCCTTGGAGCTACCCGAAGTGTCTGACTTCCGGCCCCGGACTTTTGACCCCGACGACGCCCACTCCACCCCGGAGTCCCCGCTGGGCCGCGCTACGGACTGGATGACCGTCGAACTGGACCTAGGCGAAGGCAAGCAGACCTACACTCGTGACCAAAACACCATGCCGAACTGGGCGGGCTCGTGCTGGTACGAGCTGCGCTACACCGACCCGGACAACTCCACGGCATTTGCGAGCCCCGACAACGAAGCCTACTGGATGGGTCCGCGCCCCGAAGCGGGCAACCTCAGCGGCGGCACGGATTTGTACGTAGGTGGCGTGGAACACGCGGTGCTGCACCTGCTGTACGCACGTTTTTGGCACAAGGTGCTCTACGATTTGGGGTATGTGTCCAGTTCAGAGCCGTTCCATCGCCTGTTCAACCAGGGCATGATTGAGGCCTACGCCTACACGGATTCGCGCGGGCAATACGTCCCGGCTGACGAAGTGGAGGGCAGCGAAGAGGACGGCTTTACCTGGAAGGGCCAGCCCGTCAACCGCGAGTTCGGCAAGATGGGCAAGTCGCTAAAGAACATCGTCACCCCGGATCAGATGTGTGCGGATTACGGCGCGGACACGTTCCGGGTCTACGAGATGTCGATGGGACCGCTGGATATGTCCCGCCCGTGGGACACTCGCGCGGTGGTCGGTTCTCAGCGTTTCCTGCAACGGCTGTGGCGCAATATCGTCGATGAAAACACCGGCGCGCTCACCGTCAGCGACGACGCCCCGGACTTGGCGACCGCAAAAGTGCTGGCTCGCACCATTCACGATGTCACTGTGGAATACGACAATCTGCGCGTGAACACGGCTATCGCCAAGATGATTGTGTTGAACAATCACTTGACCGGGTTGCCCCGGGTGCCGCGTGAGGCCGCAGAAGCGCTGGTCGTGATGGTTGCCCCCATCGCTCCGCACATTGCGGAGGAACTGTGGGAACGTTTGGGTCACCAGGGTGGTATCGCCCGGGCCGCGTTCCCGGTCGTGACCGATGAGTCGCTGTTGGCTGCTGAGGAGGTCACTTGCGTGGTGCAGGTGGCGGGTAAGGTGCGCGCGAAAGTTTCGGTGGACCCCGAGATTTCCGAGGCGGATTTGCAGGCAAAAGTCCTGGCGGAACCGGCCGTGGTGAAGTTGTTGGACGGGCGCGAACCAAAGCGGGTTATCGTACGTGCCCCGAAGCTCGTATCCCTGGTTTTGTAGGATTTGTCAGTACAAAAAAATCGCTAAATTACGGGATTTCAACGGTTTCCGGCTTGCAAAGTTAGGTATACCTAACTTAGGCTATGCCCATGAAGAGAATTAAAAACAAGCAAATTAAAGAAACCTTGACTGTAGCTGCGATTTTGTGCCTGGGAGCCTCTCTCGGTGCGTGCAGCGGGACTCCCAGCGCCAGCTCAGATTCAGCCGCACCAGGCAAACCCCTGGTCCTCACCACATTTACGGTGTTGCAGGACATGGCTCAAAATGTTGCCGGAGACCACCTGGAAGTCCGCTCTATCACCAAACCTGGGGCGGAAATCCACGATTATCAACCCACGCCCTCGGACTTAAAGTCGGCGCAGAAAGCGAAACTGATTTTAAATAACGGGCTGGATTTGGAACGCTGGTTCACGAAGTTTACCACCGACCTGGATGCCAAAAAGGTCAATGTTTCGCAGGGCGTGGAGCCTATTCCGATAACCGAAGGCGACTACAAGGGTAAGCCCAATCCCCACGCTTGGATGAGCCCGAAAAACGGCGCCCTCTACGTGAAAAATATGGCAAAAGCCTTCTGCGATTTAGATGCCCAGAACTGCTCCGAGTACCAGGAAAATGCCGAACAGTATGGCGCCAAGATTGAAAAAGTCGGCGAGGACATCACCTCCACTCTTTCTCATCTCGACGCGTCACAACGCACTTTAGTCAGCTGTGAGGGAGCTTTCTCGTATCTGACTCGGGACTATAACCTAAACGAGAAATTCCTGTGGGGCGTAAATGCAGAAGGAGCCCTCACTCCCTCTCGCGTAGCGGAAGTGGAAGACTACGTGAAGCGAAACCACGTTCCCGCAGTATTCTGCGAGTCCACCGTGGGAGACAAAATGCGACCCGTTGTGGAAGCAACGGGGGCGAAATTTGGTGGGGAATTGTATGTTGATTCCTTGTCAGACGCAGATGGAGACGTTCCGACCTATCTGGATTTGTTGCGCTACGACGCAGATCTGATTACCCAAGGGTTGACTCAGAAATGAGTGATACTCTCGACAACCGCATAGAGCCAGGTGGGGCTGAAGCTGAACCCAGCCCAAATTCAGCCCCACCTATATTAGAAGTCTCAGATTTGCATGTTCGTTACGGGGCTAATGTGGCACTGGAAGGTGCCAGTTTAACCGTGCCGCGCGGTCAAATTTGTGGTCTGGTAGGGATGAACGGATCGGGGAAATCGACGCTGTTCAAAGCCATCACCAACAGCGTTTCGTATCAAAAGGGCAGCATTAAAGTTACCGGAATTGACGCAAACCAAGCCCGGAAACAGCGACTGATTGGTTATGTTGCACAAAACGAGGAAATCGATTGGGACTTCCCGGTTAACGTAAACCAAGTCGTCATGATGGGGCGGTATGGATTTATGGGACCGACCCGTCGTCCCAAATCTGCAGACTTGGCGGCGGTGCAAGCTGCGTTAGAAATGGTGGAATTGCAAGATTTGCAACAGCGCCAAATTGGGGCGTTGAGCGGCGGTCAAAAGAAAAGGGTGTTTATCGCGCGCGCAATTGCCCAAGGCGCACCGCTCCTGCTCCTCGATGAACCGTTTGCCGGTGTAGACAAATATTCCGAAACCAATATCGTTGATTTGCTGCGAAAGATCTCTGCAAAAGGGACCACTGTAGTGGTTTCAACCCACGATTTGGCTTCTTTGGAAAAGCTCTGCGATGAGGTGGTTTTGTTATATCGCCGTGTGGTTTATCAAGGCAATCCTGCTGGAGCCTTGGACCCGCAGAATCTCGCGAAAGCGTTTGGATTAAATCCCACCACGTCAGGAGGTGGACAGTGAATTTTTATGAAATCTTAATCGAAATGTGGACACAGCAGTTTATGCTCCGCGGCATCATCGTCACCGGAGTCGCGGCAGCTGTTTGCGCCGTGTTGTCCTGCTGGCTGGTCCTGATTGGCTGGTCACTGTTAGGTGACGCCCTGTCCCACGCAATTCTTCCCGGAATCGTCGTGTCCTACCTGTTGGGAACACCTTTTGCAATAGGTGCTCTCGTGGCAGCTTTGCTGGTGGTGGGATTGATTGGCGCTGTGCGGGGACGCGGACGGGTCAAGGAAGACACAGCTATTGGGGTGGTATTCACAACTATGTTTGCCTCCGGCCTGGTCTTAATCAGCCTGTTCCCCAGTCATATTGATTTGCACCATATTTTGTTTGGCGACATGCTCGGTATTACCAGAGCTGATATGTGGCAGGTCTTGATATTGAGTCCACTCGCTCTGGTGCTGTTGTTATACAAAAAGCGGGATTTGGTGCTGTACGCCTTCGACAAGACTCATGCCCACACTATCGGCATCTCTACAAGCTGGTTGGCAACTCTGCTGCTGGTAGCTCTCTCTTTGACGGTCGTGGTGGCGATGCAGGCAGTGGGCGCAATCCTCATCGTGGCACTGGTGATTACCCCTGGCGCAACTGCCCGACTGCTCACAAACCGGTTCAACGCTATGTTATGGATAGCTCCTTTGCTTTCCGTATCCTGCGTCGTGCTGGGGGCCTATATTTCCTACTGGTTCGACACGGCTTCAGGAGCCACAGTCGTGCTGCTTGAGGGAGTATTGTTCCTGATTGTTTGGCTGGTTGATTTGCTTCGGCAACAGCGGTTACAGCGCTATCATGGCGCGCAGACTGCCGCCCCCAGCCCTGACCCGGAACCGCAAAACAGGTTGCTTCTTGAGACAACCCCCTACGGCAAAGTGAGGTAACGCAATACTGCCTTGGCGCTACCCTTGTTGAGGTCACCCAGCTGCGCCAACTGACCCAATCCAGACCCGAAAACAAACGTATCGCCGGTGGTGGCGGCATCTTTCAAGGGCGGGGCGATGCCTTCCCACAGGAACTTGCCGTCAACGACCCCGTAGCTCAGCAGCCCGCCGTTACCCTCGGTGAACACGGCTTTTGACCCGTCAGAAGCCAGCGGGGTCCCCGGAGCCTTCAGATTGATGGTGACGCCGTCCCCAGTGGTCCAGGTTTTGGCCGCGCAGCCTGGCCAGGACGCGCAAGTATCGCTGCCATCCGCCAAGAAATACGTCCGGTTGGGCATCAGCACGGGAACTTTCCCAGATTTTAAGACTGCCATAGCACTGTCAGTGTCCAGCCGCAGCCCGGCGCGCAGTTGGTCGTGCAGGGCTTGAGCGGCTACAGAGGGGCACTTGCCCTCACCCACTACACCACCGTCAGAACCGTGAATTTGCCAATGCACCTCAGCGGCGCTTTGCGGGTCAGCGGAAGCGAAAAAACCGGCTTCCAGCATGGAAATCTGGGGGGCAGACCCCAGTTTCGAGGTGTCGAGAGAACCGATTTTCATGTTGATAATTTGAGAATAGCTCCAGGTATTTTGCCGGTTAGACCCGTCTTGATTGGAAGTCGTCACTCCCAGCAAGGTCACTGACCCCCGAGTTTGCACCAGCAGAGGTTGGGCGGCCTGGGCGTTTGGCACCATGAGCGGGAACTTGCCTTTCCACGCAAAGTCCGGCGTGACGTACACCGCCTGCACCCCGGCCGAATTGCCTTCCGCAACCGCAATAGGAACCACCAGGAACTGGTCAAAAATCGCCCCTAACACGTGTTCGCCGGTCGCTAAATCCCAAATACCCTGCGGCAAGTCCCCCACCGCAACGTTGCCGCTGGGGTCGATACGCACCACCTTTTTTGCGGCGTCCGATTCGCAGGTAATCGAGCTCTGCCACAGCTGTTTCAGGCAATAGTCCAGGGGCAGGTCATCGTAGGTTTTCGACCATTTCGCGGTGCCGGTCGTTTCGTCAATCAGCGCAATAGCCTGGGTTTGAGCCTTGCCATCAGTGCCTTTCACCAGCACAAGCTGTTCGTTTTCAGCCAGTTTAGCGGTCACGCCGGTAGCGGCGTCCTGGGCCGCCAAAGAGTCTTGGGAATCGGCGTAGTCCCACACCTGTACCGTGCGCGGATCCTTCATTTTCGCGGGCATGGCCAGGGTCCAGGCTTCTTTCAACGGGGCGACGGTGGTGATTTTCTTCACTTCCGCGTTGCTGCGAATCCGGGCGGTATCACCAAGCCACTGTGTCGTGGCAGTCACCAACACCACCACCGCCAGGGCCAAAATGACCGCGCCGATGATGCGTTCGACCAAGCGGGGCTGGCGCACCGCGGCCGCAGAATCGCTTAAATCCGGTTTCTGTTTTTTCACTGCTTCAGTTTATCCCGGCTATAGCAACGAAAAACTGCCTTTCGAAAAGTTTTCCACAGGGGCGGGTAATTCCGGGTTTTCCACAGGTAAAACATTTTCGACTTTCCGCGCCGGTGGGTCGCGATTAGTTTCACAAGCAAGGGGCGGACAGTTCCCGGCACGATAGAGGAGGCAGTCAGGATGCTAAATAAGTTTGGACAAACGGACCGCGACCGGCTCACTGCCAGTGTTTTTGAGCGGGCCAGAGCCGCGGGCGTAGGCTATCTGGACGATGCCGAGCCTGATTACCGAACCGCGCGCCGTCCTGCGCCGCCCCCCGATTTTGGCTTGGATGGGAACCCGCCAACTCGCGGTAACCTGGCGGGGCGGGCTGAGGACCTGGTTCAGGGCTTTGAAAGCAGTCTCCAGGTCAGGCCCGTGGCCGAGCGCGAACAGCGGTTACGCCTGGCACCCAGCCCGCGGGTAGCGACTTTAATAGCGGCGTTTATGCTGGTAAGTGGGCTTTTGGTAGTGGGTTGGCAGGTGTTTGCCGCCCCGCCCGCGTCCCCGCCTGCCGGGGTGCTATCCGGGGACGCCACAGGGAAAACGGATTCCAAAACGGGCAGTTCCGCGAGCCCGGGTGCCGCGCTGGCAGCCGCTGAGGGGAAAGCCGGCAATACCGCGGCGGGCAAGGCAGGTGCTTCGCCCTCGCCGGGGGCCGCCCCGCGCCTGTTTCTGCCCGGTGCAAACGGCGCTGAAGTCGTAGTTCACGTGGCCGGAGCGGTGAGCCATCCCGGAGTGGTTCACCTGGCGGACCCGTCTCGCGTAGCCGATGCTCTGGAAGCGGCGGGCGGAGCCCTGCCCGAGGGGGATCTGAGCACCCTGAACCTAGCCCGTCCTCTCACGGACGGAGAAATGATTTATGTGGCTCGACCTGGGGAAACTCCCCCGCCGAGCGCGGGTGGAAACACTGGTAGCGCACCGGGCTCGGGCACAAAGTCAGCGGATAGCCAAGGCGAAAAAGTGAACCTGAACACGGCGGATCTGGGCGCTCTGCAGACCCTTTCCGGCATCGGCCCCGCCCTGGCGCAACGCATTGTGGATTACCGCGAGTCCAACGGGCGGTTCGCCTCGGTGGATCAGCTAGACGAAGTTAGCGGGATTGGCCCAGCGCTGATGGAGCGCCTGCGCGACCACGTGTGCGTGTGAGGATTTGTGATGACCGCACAGGACGAAACCGCGTTCATTGTCCGGCGGCTGCGCACCGACCAGGACTATCGCCCCGCCCCGCTGGATTTGCGCCTGGCAATTCCGGCGGTAAGCCTGTGGGTGGCGCTGTTGGTGGCGGGAAGCCGCGGGGAGCGTGTCGCGCTGGTGGTGAGCGTTGGATTCGCCCTGGTCGCGGCCCTAGCGGCGGGTGCACTGGGGTGGTTGCACCGGTCACAAGCCCGTGGGGGCAGGCGTGGCACGCTCACGCCCATCCGCGTGGGGAAACGCGCTACGGAAACGCCCGCCCGCGCGGTGAATCGCTACCCGGAAACGCCCGCCCGCCGGCGCCATCGCCTGTTTCCGCGCGGCTCCGGGCTGGCTACGCTGCTGATTACCGCCCTGGTCATTGCCATCGTTTTTGGGACGCTGGCGCTGCGTCTGGAGCTAGATTCACGCGATAGCATAGCAGTCATTGGCGCTCAACCGACCGCCCGTTTTGACGTGAAAGCCCAGGTCGTCTCCACTCCGAAACTGAGCAGGAGGAACAGTTACCGCGTTGACTTGAGAGCGACCCGCCTGACTTGGCACGGCTCCACCTACCCCACCCGAGCCCTGTTGCAGGTCAAAGGGGCTGGTTGGGACGGTATCCCCCTTGGTTCGTGGGTACGTCTGCGTACCGGTATGGCCAGTCGGGACCTATCCACCCAATACCTGGGCTATGCGAAGTCTCCGACCCCTCCCGAAATTATCGGACCTCCGACCGGGCGTTTTATGTTTGTCAATGCGGTGCGCCAGCGCCTACGCGAGGCCACGGCGGAGCTTTCGGAATCAACGGCGGGAATGATTATGGCGATGAGCCTGGGGCTGACCGCCGTCCAAGACCCCCTGGACTGCGAATCTATGCAGGTGGCAGGCTTATCGCACCTGACTGCCGTGTCTGGAATGCATCTCAGCGTGGTGCTGGCCGTGGCGCTGGGACTGACCGCTCGGAAACGCCGCGGAGTGCAAGTCGTAGTGGCAGCGGGGATTATGGGAATTTTCCTGGCCATGCTGGAAGGTTCCGCCTCCGTCACCCGCGCGGCGGCGATGGGGGCGTTGACGCTGGTAGGACTGGGGATAGCCCGCCCTTCCCGCTCGGTGTCCTCCCTGTCCGCGGCTATCATCGGAATGCTGCTGGTGCAGCCGTTCCAAGCGACTTCTTGGGGTTTTGCTCTGTCGGTAGTGGCGACCGGCGCCATCGTTACCGGCGGGCCTTACTTGGCGGCCTGGTGCGCGCGGTTTTTGCCGCGCCTGATTGCTCTGCCGCTGGCTGTTTCCCTCAGTGCACAGCTGGCTTGTGCGCCGCTAATGCTGGTCATGCGCGGGAAGCTGCAGGTTTACTCCCTGCCGGCGAACCTGTTGACCGGGGCGGTGTCCTCCATAGTGACCGTGGGCGGTCTGGGACTGGTCGCACTAGCAGCCGTGGCGGGACTCCCGGCCGCGTCATTTGCCGCTATTGCGGTGCCTTTGCGGTTATTGGAACAGGGCGCGGCGCACGTTACCGGGTGGGCTGCCGCGTGGATTTCCGGCGTGGCCAGGTTCTTTGCCAGTCGACCGGGAGCGGAAGTCGACTGGTTGGAAAACCCAGCGGCGGGCGTGACCGGGCTGTTGATTGTGGCACTCAGCTTCGCGTGGGTGGCGTCCCAACTGGCTCGCGCACGCCGCTGGCGTATCGGCACACCGCCAAGACCATGGCTTCCAGGGCGTATTCGGGATCCCGCGAGGCCCCTTTTACCGCTTCGTCCGCGCGGGCAACCGCCAGGATGGCTAAGCCCAGCCGCTCATCGTCCCAGCGCGGCGCAACGGCGTGGATTCCCTGGGCAATCCGTCCGAACAGAGGCTTAGGCGGGTCCACCAGGTCCATCTGCGCCACCGCGGGAGGCAACTGGGTGGAAAACGAGGTCAAAATCTGGCGGAGTTTCGTGGCCATCGCCGAAACAATCAACACCGGCGCTACCCCGGTGGCCAAAGCGTGGCGCAACAGGCGCAACGCTTCGCCAACATTGCCGGTCACGGCCGCATCGGCGACATTAAACCCAGTCGCCTCCACCCGCCCTTGCAGGTACTGATCGACCTCAGCCAGGCTCAACGGCTGAGCGGGATCCCCTACCGTTTGCAACAGCTGGGTCGTCACGGAGAGCAATTCCTCGAATTCGTCTCCCAGCGCCGCCACCAGCGCCGCTACCGCGTCCTGGCTGATGGGACGTCCCAACCGACCAGCCTCGGCCTGGAGGAACTGAGCTTTCTCCTCCGGCCAGCGCAGCTCATCGCAGGCATAGACCTTCGCAGCTCCCTTTTTGCACAGGTCCAAGACCTTTTTCCCGCGGTTTCCTCCCGCGTGCCACAGCACCAGGTAGGCATCCGACGCAGGGCTAGCCAGGTAGGCTTCTAAATCCTGGAGCAACTCGGCGTTGGCCTGTTCCAGTCCGGGAACGATAACCAGCGGCATTCCCCCGAAGAGAGAGGGGGAAGTCAGTTGGCTCAGGCGGGACGATTCATAAGTCCGGGCGTTGACCTCGGTGATTTCCGGGGGTTCCATCGCCCCGGCCTTTTCGGCGCTGGCCAGGGCCGCAGCGCGCAAGCTGGCTATAGCGCGCTGGGCGAAAACCCGTTGTTTGCCCAGTAGCAGCACCACCGGAGCTAGCGTTGCGCGCGACCACGGCTCGAAACCAGCCCGGGAGCCTCTCTGAGCATTCTTCTTTGTTGCCACGCTTTAACTCTACATGCCCCCCGGGAGACAAAAATTCCCCTACTATAAAAGCGGAGCGACACCGGGAGGGCTATCCGCCCCCACCTGATGCGCTCGCTAAACACAATAGCCGCCCGACCGGACTTCTGCGAACGAAAGGAACACCTCATGGCCAGCGTATTTACGAAAATTATCAACGGCGAAATCCCCGGAAACTTTGTCTGGCAAGATGAGCAGTGCGTCGTTTTCGCCACCATCGAACCGCGCAGCGACGGTCATATGCTGGTGGTGCCGCGTGAGGAAGTCGACAACTATCTGGACGCCGACCCGGCTTTGATTGCGCACCTGTCCCAGGTGGCTCAGATTATTGGACAAGCCGGGCGCGATGCGTTCAACGTGTCGCGCGCCTTGATCGTCGTCGCCGGTTTTGATGTCCCCCACCTGCATATTCATGTCATTCCGACCGATTCCATGCGGGTGCTGCATCCCGATGCTAAAGCAGCGGGCTCTGCGGACGCAATCAAAGCCAGCTGCGACAAACTGCGCGGCGCTCTGATCGAACTAGGCTTTGGCGCGAACGTCCCCGAATCTTTGGAATCCCTGGGATAGTCGGGCCACGCCAGAAAGCGGACTGGCGGCAGCGCATCAAATCTGCAGAAGTTAAACCCCGAGTTGGGGCACATTCAATTTGTCAATCCCCGCCCGGAGCGTTAGCATAGTTAACCGCGCCAAAAACGCAAAGCGCCATTAGCTCAATTGGCAGAGCAACTGACTCTTAATCAGTGGGTTCAGGGTTCGAGTCCCTGATGGCGTACCACTAAAATCGTTGCAATTTCACCAAAATTTCCCATTTGCGTCCTATTTTTGCCACGCCCAATTGTGGGTTCTTACTAGAGCCAGCTCCACCCAAAAACATGTCGTAGGTTCTACATGAGGTAAGCAGACAGATTTGCCGATTACCAGCGGAGATGAATCCTGGCTATTGCCGGGTAGTCGAGGAACATGGTAAATTTGAGTTGGTGGATGCGAGAGTATCTGCTGCCAAGTTTGTGGACGAACCGTTCACTGAGCCGGGAGGTGAAAGTCCCGGCTCAAACTGTATCTTTTTCGATTACCGTGCGAGAACTGAGTATCTTTGCTGACGAATCCGGCACCGAGGCCGACACTAGTGGCTATTACCTGTTAACTTTGGTTCTGCATGACCAATCCGAGGATGTGACCGGGCCAATATCTGATTATGAATCGGCTTTGAGGATTCGCGGTCTCACTGACATCCCCATGCATTCTTCGCCTTTACTACGCGGTAACGAAGATTACGAGAATCTAGACGTGGCGTTGCGTTTGAAATACCTATTTGCCTTCAATGCGTTTGCTCTGCGGCTCCCGATTCATTACCGGTCTTTCGTGTTTGAACGAAAGACCGCGCCTGGACTGGAGGCTCTGCAAACGGTTTTGCCAGAGGCATTGCGTAGTTTCAACTTGAGTGGCTGCTAGGTTTTGACCAGGTAAAGATTTACTACGACGGCGGTCAACCGACCGTTGAAATGGCCTTACGAGAGGTGTTTACTCAAGCATTAGCGCGACAGGTTTCCGTATTTAAGCCGGGCGGGTTTCGTGAATACCGTTTAGCGCAGGTCGCGGATTACTTCTGCACCATAGAGTTGACACGCTTAAAATTCCAGACCAAATCAGCAACACACACGGACCTACTTTTCTTCCAGAGTAAGCGCGATTTCCAAAGGAAATACCTTAACCGGGTGAGAAAAAAGTGGATAGGCTGAGATGCTCGGTACCGCACCAACAGTAGCACCCAGCGATGGGATTCTCTTAAATCTTAAACCATAGTGTTCTTGGAACATCTGAGAACACTCGGAAAGCCCGGGCGGGCGCAGGATGGAAGTCCCGCGCCCGCCGCCAAGCCTGAAAAATCAGTCGATTTTGGCGACCTGGTTGAAGTTCAACTCCACCGGGGTCTCGCGCTCGAAGATAGTGACCAACACGGTCAGCTTCTGAGTTTCGGCGTTGACCTCGGCAATCGTCGCGGAAAGCGTCTCGAACGGACCGGAGGTAATAGTCACCGACTGACCCACCTCGAAATCCGTCGCCACCGGAGCAGTTCGCTGCGTCGCTTGTGAAATCTCGACTTGACCGTCTTCCACCGCCACTTTCGCGGCCTCCTTGGCGGTCGGAGCCAGCATATTGACCACTTCCGCCAACGTCAGCGGCACGGGATCTTGCTGGTTTCCCACAAAACCAGTCACGGCCGGGGTGTCCTTCACCAGACGCCACGAGTTCTCATCCATGTCCATGCGCACCAAAACGTAGCCTGGAATGCGCGGACGCTGCACGACCTTGCGGCTCTTGGCCTTGACTTCGACATGTTCTTCCATCGGAATCTCGACCTGGTAGACATAATCTTCCATGCCGGGATTATTCGCCACGCGCTGTTCAATGTTCTGTTTCACACGTTTTTCGTAGGAAGAGTACGTGTGTACCACGTACCACCGGCCCGGCAAAGCGCGTAGCTCAACTTCGAGTGCCTGCTTCGGGTCGAGTTCCTCCGTCTCGGTTTCCGCAGCATCCGCGGTGTCCTCGATGATTTCACCAGTTGCGGGGTCCACGTTCGCGGGGACTTCCTCTAGGTCCGGTTCAGCCGCCAAAGCGTCCTCGGCGGGCGGGGCGGCCTCGGCGGCCTGGTTAGGCTCCAGCTGGGCTTCTTCAGCCACAGCAGCGTTTTCTTGCAATTCGTTCTCGTCTGACATTACTGATATTCCTCGTGGGGCGATGATGTTGAAAAGACCAAAGAGGCCTAGCTAAAGATAAGGTCGGTCAGGGCTCCGAAGCCCAAATCCATCAACCCGACCGCGGTCATGATGATCGCCACGAAAACAATCACGACCAAGAAGTAGCGCCACAGTTCTTCTCTGGTGGGATAGACAACTTTTTTCATCTCATCCACGACTTGGCGGAAAAACTGCATGATACGCGCGAAAAAACCAAGTTCCTGATCAGCGCTAGGGGTAGCTTCGGCTTTTTTCGCCGGCTGAATGGCACCTTCGGTTTCTGCCATTATTTGTTCCTCCTGTAGGCAATTTCTTTCCCCGCCGCGGGCACACTTCACCCTAAACAAATTAACGGGGGGATGTGTCAAATCATAGTAGAAAACCGTACCTAAAGCCAATCGTCCGCGGCCGGTACGGGGCTGTTACTCGGTTGGTACGCGGCTCGTGCGAGGCTGACCCCGCGACCGGCTCGGCGGCGTCTAACGTGCCAAGACCGTCACCGCAGCGGGCTCAGCCGGAGCAGGAGGCGGGGACTTCAGTTCTGTCGCCTCAGTTCCCATCACTTTCACCAGTTCCTCATGGTAGCGCTGGACGGTAGCGGCATCGAGACGCGAGCCGGGCGGGGCGGCTCCGCCATCGAAATCGTGGACGGGAACCGCGTGGAATCGGCTGCGGTCCAGCACGACCGGGACCCACGCCGCTTGGCTGAGAGTGACCTGCGGGTGTTTCTCCGACCCGGAGATGTCAAAGCTCAGCCACGCAATCGACTCAATCTGAGTGCCGATTCCCATATCGGGGGTTTGGCTGGTCAGCAGGTTTCCGGTGCCGAAATAGGTCCACATCCCGGTACCGTGCACTCCTCCGGGCGTGAGCGTAATTGGCTGGGGAACGTGGGCGTGGTGGCCGACATAGGCGTCCACGACCCCGGATTGCGCCAGAGCCTGTGCCCATTGCCGCTGTTGGGGCTGGGGTTCATAGACGTATTCGCTGCCGCCGTGGGGACTGACGATCACGATGTCCGCCCCGGCCTGGCGGGCTTGCCGAGCATACTCGATGATTTGCTCGACATCGTTGATTTCCACCAGGTAAGGGTGATGGTCCACTTCCGGCACGGATTCAAAATTCAACCCGTACGTAAACGATAGGTGTGCCACGTGTACGGTGCGTCCCCCCTTGTGAATTTCATACATTTGCCAAGGGGTTTGCTCGACATTCGCGCGGGTCCCAGCCGTCCCCAGCCCGGCGTTTTGCAGCACTTCCAACGTGTGGGTGATACCCGCAGTCCCTTGGTCCCAACTGTGGTTCGACGCCGTGGAACAGCCGTCATAACCGACCTGGACCAGGCCGTTTGCCCAATCCATCGGGGCGTTGAAAATCGGGTAGCCGTGGGGAGCTTGTCCGGGTTTTCCGTAGGGAATTTCTTGATGGCACAAGGCCAGGTCGGCGCGTTCCAGGTAGGGCTTCACCTCTGCCAGCAGTTTCTCTAGGTGATATTGCCCGTCCGCCTCTCGAGACGCCGCTGTGACCCAGCCGTGGCTCAAAATGTCCCCGGTCATCGCCACGGTTAGGGTGGTTGGAGCCAGAGGCGCAGGAGTGCGGGTCGCGGCTGAGGTCACTGGGGCCGGTGTGTGGTGTTGATTCACAGCTCCGAGACCCGCCGCGACCGCGACCAGCGCGACGATTCCCGCCAGGAAAAACAGCAGGAAAAGGGCGGTACTGGGTCGGCTTCGGTACACAGACACTCCCGGAAACGTTGGAAACTGTATGAGCCAAGTGGCAGGGAAGACAGGACTCGAACCTGCAACCTACGGTTTTGGAGACCGTTGCGCTACCAATTGCGCCACTTCCCTAGTTTTGCGTAAGCCCCGCAGGGCGGAAACGAAAAACGCAGCGTCCTCAATGATAAGGCAAATCTGCCATAACTTTCAAGCGCGCTAATACCGAGCCGGATTAAAACATTTCACCGGGGGCAACACCCCAACGCGCCGCCCCCGGTGAAATCCAAAATCTACTTCACTTTTGCCAGCAAATCCTGCACCCGGCCAACCCCTTCAACCAGGTCAGCATCGGAAAGAGCATAGGACATGCGGATAAAGCCGCTGGGGCCGAAAGCCTCACCGGGAACGACCGCAACTTCGGCCTTGTCCAAAATCATGGCCGCCAGCTGGGAGGAGGACTCGATACGCTCCCCATCCAAGCTACGCCCAAACAACCCCGTGACGTCGGGATACACATAGAACGCGCCGCGTGGCACCGGTACCTGCAAACCGTCAATCTCACGCAACATCCGCACGATGGTCTGACGACGCTGGTCAAAGGCTTGACGCATCTGTTCCACCGCATCCAGCGGCCCGTTCAACGCCGCGATGGCGGCCCGCTGGGCAATGTTGCACACGTTGGAAGTCAGGTGGGACTGGAAGTTCGTGGCGGCCTTGATGACATCAGTCGGGCCGTTCATCCAGCCCAGACGCCACCCGGTCATGGCGTAGGACTTCGCCACGCCGTTGACAATGACGCAGGTGTCCGCCAGTTCCGGAACCAGCTTCAGAATGTGAGCAGGCTTAGCGTCGTCATAGAGCAGGTGTTCATAAATCTCATCGCTGATGACCCACACGCCCTTTTCCACAGCCCACTGGCCGATGGCGGTCAGCTCCTCGGGGGTGTAGACCGTGCCGGTCGGGTTGGACGGCGAACACATCAGCAGGACTTTGGTTCGCTCGCTGCGTTTCGCCTCCAAGTCCTCCGGGGTGACTTTGTAGTCCCGGTCAGCACCGGCGAAAACTTCCACCGGAACGCCGCCAGCCAGGCGAATCGCCTCGGGGTAAGTGGTCCAATAGGGCGCGGGCAGCAGCACTTCGTCGCCGGGGTCGACGGTGGCGGCAAAAGCCTGGAACACGGATTGTTTCCCGCCGTTGGTGACGATGACGTTGTTCGGGTCGATTTCGTAGCCGGAGTCGCGCAAGGTCTTGGCGGCGATGGCTTCGCGGGTGACCAGCATCCCTTTGCCTTGGGTGTAGTGGTGGTTCGCGGGGTCTTTACAGGCCGCCACGGCGGCTTCCACTATGTAATCGGGGGTCGGAAAATCCGGTTCACCAGCGCCGAAGCCGATGACCGGCTTTCCGGCAGCTTTCAGTTCTTTCGCTTTACTATCGACAGCGAGGGTCGCGGACGGGGCAATGGCGGCAAGGCGCGCAGAAACACGATTTTTACTCATGCCCCCATTCTTGCACTTTTCGTCAGGGCAGCGCACCGTTTTCGTGGGGTCCAGCCTAGGTGGGCCACAGGACAGCTGCGACCGCGAAAAAACCTATTCCCCCAGTTCAGGGCCGATATCGAGATCCCGCTTCACCGCGCGGGTCGTCCTGACGTAATAGAACACAGCCGCCGCCACCATCACGATGCTGACCACGATGGAGGGATAGTCCCGGTGCGCCGTGAGAGCAATGACTATCAGCGTCGCCGCCGCCACCACCGTGAATCCCAACACGACCCGCGCCAGAAAAACGACACGGTTGTATTCTTCACGGCTGGTAGAGGGCCGCCCCGGCAGGCTACCCGCGCCATGCTCGGGGCACTCTCCGGTCACCGGCTGATCATCAGGCAGCCCGCTGGTGCCCGCCAAAGGTTCGTTCATGGCTTCAGCCTATCAAAGCCAGCCTAGGTAAACAGGACGAAAACCCGTCTCCCTGCGCACAGTTTCCACAAGTTATCCACAGGTGTTGGGGACAGTTTTGCAGAGTTTACTGGGGAAATCGCACATCGGTTTGTATTAACAAACCCGTCACCGCCGTCAGGGTTCTGAACTGGGTATTTGCAGCAATTCACCTGATATTACGCCATTTTTTCACCCCTTTATTAACCTGGAGTTTACCTGCACTTTTCCGCCGGAAACTCCTTCATCCACATTTTTTCCACAGGCCATGTGTATAACTCGTTCGCACTAGGCGGCAGCCCGGCGCAGAGTCGTTTGCCGCATCCGGCTCAACGCCCCGGCGACATCGCCCAAGTCTGGTTCAAACAAGTCCGCATAGACATCAAGGGTCAGCGAAGCCGAGGAATGCCCCAGCATGCGCTGCACCGCCTTCACGTTAGCTCCCGCCGACACCGCCAAAGTGGCGGCGGTGTGGCGCAGGTCGTGTATGTGCAGTCCGGCCTGTCCGACCGCGAGCGCCGCCATGTCGAAGTGTAAGCGCAGGTTGGAGGCCCGCAGGGGGGTGCCGTGTTTCGTGGCGAACAGGAAATCGTCGCCTCCGCACGCCGCCCGGGTCAATACCCGCAAGTCGCGGCGCAAGAAATCCGGTATCGGCACGACCCGGGTGCGCCCGTTCTTGGGAGTACCGAATACTTGCCGCCCCGACACCTCCGACACCGCCCGTTCAATCCGAATCACGCGGCGTTCCAAGTCGACCGCAGCGGGGGTCAACGCCAGGGCTTCCCCAATACGTAAACCGGTGTACCCCAGCAAACGCACCAAAATTTCCAGTTGATTGCCACCCGGCGCAGGGGTTTGCCCACCGCGCGCCCGAGCCAGCGAGGCCAACCCCGCGTCTATCGCCCCCGCCCGGGACTTGCGCCGAGTCAGGTACCCGCCGCGACCTTTCTTGCGCAAAAACACCACATTCTGTCCCAAACCGCCGGGCAAAATAACCCCCGAGGGTTCGCGGGTCAACCGCCACCACCCAATTTCCAGCGCCAGGGATTCTAGCTGCAGCACAGTCAAGTAGCGGTGGCGTCCGGTGCGGCACACAGTCGGCAGCGGCACCCCGGCCGCAACGTTGCTTTCGATGGCCCCCAACCGGTTGGCCAACGCCAGTACCTGCCCCACGATTTGATAAGCCTGACGCACCCCGGTAGGGCTGACGCCCTGTTGAGCGAGCTTCGCAACCCAGGAGACGACCTGCAGGTAGCTGACCTGGTTCGGAGCCTGTTCCCCAAATTCCAGGTTGACCGTGTTTAGCATCGAACGATAACTTGCCCGGGTGGTCGGCTTGAGGTCGACCCGGCTTTCCAGCCAAATCCGGCCAAAATCGGCGAAAGTGCGCGGTTCGAAGTCAGCGCGGGGTTCGGTGGTTGTCAGTTCTTCCATTGTTTTCCCTTTCAAGTAGGCAAATTCCCGAGGTCTCGGGGCTGGCGGGAGCCAGCACAATGGGAAACGGTAGAATGTGAGGTCACTGAGGAGGAAAAACTTGGCGAAAATTTTAATGGGATTATCCGGCGGGGTGGATTCCGCCGTGGCGACCGCACGCTTGCAAGCAGCCGGTCACGAAGTTTCGGGCTTCTTTATGCAGTTGGAGTCCCCCTCCCGCCCGTGGTCGCGTCCTGCCGCTTCTGCCGAGCCGGTCGATGCCCTGGCTGATGCGCGCCGGGTCGCAGATTTCCTGGGGGTCGAGTTGCAGGTGTGGGACTTGGCCGAGCGGTTCAACCGGGTCGTGATGGATTCGTTTGTGCAGGCTTATCGCGAGGGACTGACCCCGAATCCGTGTGTGCATTGCAACCGTTTCATCAAGTTTGGTTACGTCATCGAACGCGCCCTGCGAGAAGGTTTCGATTATGTCGCGACCGGCCACTACGCCCGACTGTGGCGGCCCGGCCAGGCAGGGTTGATTCCGGCGGGAGTTCCCCAGACCGGTGCGGACGGCGCGTTTCCGGACTTCGCCCTGCTACGCGGGTCGGCGATGGGCAAGGACCAAAGTTACGTTTTGGCAGGGGCACGAGCCGCAGCGTTGGCACGAGCCGTGTTCCCGCTGGGGGACGTGACGGACAAGGCCGCCACCCGCGCTGAAGCTGAGGCACTGGGGATTCCGGTGGCGGGCAAGCGGGATTCTTTTGATATTTGTTTCCTCCCGGACGGGGATACGCGCGGCTTTTTGCGCGGCTGTATCGGGGCGGCGCCGGGTCCCATTGTGGACGAGGACGGAGCGGTGGTGGGCTCGCATGACGGCGCTTTCCAATACACGGTCGGACAGCGCCGTGGCCTGCATATTCCCCGGCCTCACGCGGACGGCGCTCCCCGCTACGTACAGGGTACGGATCCGGAAACGAACACGGTGTTTGTGGCTCCCCGCCAGGCGCTGACGGTCACGGAAATTCACGCCGGGCCGGTGGTGAACTGGCTGATAGACCCCACCAAGCTGGGACTCAGCGCAACTGGTGAGGGTCAGTTGGACCCGCCCGGGTTGACTATCCAGTTCCGTGCCCACGGCAAACCCGTCGCCCCGCAGGGCGTGTATCTGGAAACCGGGGATGGCGGAATCGAACTGCGGGTGGTGCTACAGCCCGCCGATGAGGTTACCGGAGTGGCGCCAGGTCAATCCCTGGTGCTTTACCAGGACAGTCCCCGGGGAGACCGAGTTATCGCCCAGGCGACCATCACCGCTACCGACAGCGGACCACACTTGTAACCCCGGAACTCATTTACGAAAAACGTCAGTAACTGAAATCGGGCGACGGCAGAGAACTCGCGACCGGAAAAAGCCAGAATTACCCGCCACAAGTTAGGCGAAGCTCACAATGTCCGGCACGCGAGACGTTTTCCCGGTAATGTCGAACCTATGACTGTCGAGAAGAAGGGGACGACACCGACATTTGCTCCCACTGACGTGGTCGCGGAGGAACCGAAACTCGACCCACACCACTTGGGACCCACTATTACAGAATCCGGGGTCGCCTTTTCCGTTTATTCTCACCAAGCCACGGCGGTAGAGGTGTGCCTGTTCGACTCTCCGGACGAAAACGGGCGCTACCAGTCCGAACGCCGGATTCGACTGCGCGGACCGTTCCGCGGGATTTGGCACGGCAACATTCGTGGCGTACGTCCCGGTCAGGTATACGGATATCGGGCTTATGGGCCGTGGGATCCCGACGCGGGAGTGTTCTATAACCCGCAAAAGGTTCTGCTCGACCCCTACGCGAAAGCGATTACGCAGCCCCCCGTTCTCAGCCCCCAGCTTTACGCCCATCAGGTCGATGCCGAGCTAAAGCCCGTGACTCGCGAACTCACTATGGATCCGTTGGATTCCGCGGACTACAACGCACTGTCGGTCGTGGTGAACACGCATTCTTTCCCGGTAGCGGATCGGCCGCGCACGTCTTGGCGGCGCACCGTCATTTATGAAGCGCATGTCAAAGGTTTGACCCGGCAACTGCCCGGAATTCCCCCGGAACTGCAGGGTACCTACGCCGGTTTGGCGAACCCGGTCACCATTGATTACCTGAAAAACTTGGGCGTGACCGCTATTGAGCTGCTGCCGATTCACGCCAAGATGCCCGAACCGTTTCTGGCGGAACGTAACCTGAGTAACTATTGGGGCTACTCGACTCTGAGCTATTTCGCGCCCGAACCGACCTACGCGACCGAAGCCGCCCAGCGTCAAGGCCCCCAGGCCGTCTTGGACGAGGTCCGCGGCATGGTCTCACTGCTACACCAGGCCGGTATCGAGATCCTGTTGGACGTGGTCTATAACCATACCGCCGAGGGTGGCACCCTGGGACCGTCTCTCAGCTTGCGTGGCTTGGATCCGCAATGTTACTACGTGTGGAATCACGGCTACCCCAACCAGATGGTAGACTTCACCGGCTGCGGCAATACGGTCGATTTCACGTCCACCGAGTCGGTGGCGCTGCTGTTGGATTCCCTACGGTATTGGGCCGGAGAAGTCGGGGTGGACGGTTTCCGTTTCGACTTGGGGGTAACGCTGGGGCGCAACCGTGAACAGTACGCCCTGCGCCATCCTTCTTTTGTGGGCATGGCGACGGACCCGGTTCTGGCTGGCTGCAAACTCATTGCCGAGCCGTGGGACATGGGTCCGAACGGGTGGCAAACCGGGAACTTCCCCTCGCCTTTTGCGGACTGGAACGACCGCTACCGCGACGGCATCAGGGGTTTTTGGCTCACCGATGCGGCGGCGCTGGCCCACGGCCGTCACGCCCACGGCCCGCACGAGCTCGCCACCCGCGTCTCCGGGTCGGCTGACCTGTACGGTTCCAACATCGCCGAATACAACCGCGGTCCGGGAGCGTCCATCAACTTTGTCGCGGCCCACGACGGCTTTACCCTGGCTGACCTGGTGACTTTCGACCACAAACACAACGAAGCCAACCTGGAAGGTAACCGGGACGGGACGAACAACAATAACTCGTGGAACCACGGTCACGAAGGCCACGTGCTGAGTGGCAAAGAACTGGGGGACGAGGACCTACCCAGCGCTGCCGCGGAAATCGGCCCCGACCCGCAGTCTGGCGAAGGTTTCTCCCGCCGGTTTAGCCGCATGGATCCCACCACACCCTTCCACGGCGACCCGCTGAACCGCACCGAGATGGTAAAAGTCGCCACAAACCGGCTGAAAACCTTGCGAAACTTGTGGGGCACCCTGGCGATTAGCTCCGGCACCCCCATGATTTTGGCGGGGGACGAGTTTGGGAACACACAGAACGGCAACAATAACGCCTATTGCCAGGACGGGCCGATTTCCTGGTTGGATTGGCGCTGGCAACCCTGGCAAAAGGGACTGTTTGAAACTGCCCGCTACCTGTTGCATTTGCGCGCCGAACACCCGGTCATGCGCCCCGATGAGTTCGCCTCCGGGATGCCCCAGGCCGGGGATAAGCTCCAAGACCTGTCGTGGTACAACCGCGAAGGCGAACATTTGACCCCCGGCGCCTGGCACGATCCCGCCAACCGCGTCCTCCAGATGCTACGTTCCGGAGCCCCCTGGGACGACGTGGATTTGCTGGTCATGATTAACGGGACCAATGACGAAGTCCAGATTAACCCCCCGCGGGCGCGTTCCCGCGTGTTTCGGCTGGTGTGGGATTCCACCTGGCCCGATCCGAGCGCCCGCGAAGGCAGCGCGGGGGAAAAGCTGCAGCTGTTGACCGGTTTAAACTCCGCGGCGCCCTCTGCCCGGCATCAAGACACGAACGACCCGGTCGCGCTGTTTGCCGAGGAAGTCGGGGTCACCCCCGGTTCCGGAATCCGTTTGGCGGAAGTCATTTCCGAGCTGCCCGTGACGGTGCGCGGCATGAGATCCAAGATGGCGCCGTTCTCGATGCGGATTTTCTTTGCCGAAGTGCCGGACAATCCCTCCGGGGACGAGAAAATCGATTTGCTGAACACCTTGCGCAAAGTCCAAAAGCACTAGGGCGCCGCGTCAGTGCGTTGCGCCGGTGCGTGCCGTGTCGGTGTGTGGCGCATAAGGCCGTGTGACCTGCGGTGTAGTGGGGTCGCGCGAAAACCAGCGCGGCGGGCGAGCTAACGCAAACGTACGCTCTCAGGGTTAGCGCACAAGTGAGGCCGGGTCACCGGTGACGTGGACGGCGAGCCGCCGGACGCGCTCGTGACCCACCCTTGTGAATGCGCCGAAGAATGCGCCTATTCGTCTAACAGATAGTCGCGGCGCCCCAGACTTTTGGGATTGGCCTTCGCGGGCGAGGACGGGTAGGGCTTGTTTTCCCCTGCCGCCCCGGGACGCCCTTTGAACTCCCCGGCCCGGAAAGAATCTTCCCCGACCTCATAAGCCCATTCCAGCAGCATATCCGTCGTCTCATCCACCAGCTCATCGCGGGTTTCCGGGCTCACTGACGCGCCTTGATTATCCAAGTTGATAATCCACAGGGCGCGCTCCACCATCCGGTCTGCCACGGCCTGGGCATGGTCGCGGCGCCGAATCAGGTCCTCTGGTTTTTTGTCGTCCGGTTCCATCACACCCCGTAGTTCATTCCCATAGCGGCTTTCATCTCACGTAGCACGTCGCTGGCTTCATCGCGGACTTTTTCGTTGCCGCGGGCCAACACGCCCCACAAGTAGCCTTCGTCTTGCATCAGTTCGGCGCGCCGCTGGCGCAGCGGGCGCAAGTGTTCGTTCAGCGCCTGGGTCACCAGGGCTTTCAGCGCCCCGCCGCCGCCCGCTCCGATTTCCGCAGCGATGTCCTCCGGCGCCTGCCCGGTACACAGCGAGGCAATGAGCAGCAGGTTCGACACTTCGGGACGATGCACGGGATCGAAAGTAATCTGGCGATCCGAATCGGTCACGGCCTTTTTCAGGATTTTCGCGGTGTCGTCCTCGCTGGCGCGCAGCTCCACCGTGTTATGCCGCGACTTGCTCATCTTTTGGCCGTCAGTGCCGAGGATCATCGCGCCCTGCCCCAGCAGGCCCTGTGCCATCGGCAACACGCCGCGCCCGGTCTTCTTGCCGGTCTGCGGGTCGCGCTGCGGGTAACGTTTGTTGAACCGCTTGGCGACCACGCGGGTTTGCTCCAGGTGCGGCAGCTGATCCTGACCCACCGGCACCAGGTTCGCCTTGGCGCACAGGATGTCCGCGGCCTGATGCACCGGGTAGGTCAGCAGCAGCCCGGACATGGGACGCTCGGCGGCTTCCAACTCGGCTTTCACGGTCGGGTTGCGGTGCAGCTCCGCCTCGGTCACCAGGGACAGGAAAATGACCAGCATTTCGTGGATGGCCGGAATCTGAGAATGGCAGAAAATCGTGGATTTTTCGGGGTCAATCCCCGCCGCCAGGTAATCCGCCACCAGGTTCAACACGTATTCGCGCACGTTGCCGAGGTTGTCCCGGTCGGTGATGACCTGGTAGTCCGCGATGAGCACCGTGGTATCAATGCCCAGGTTCTGCAAATCCACCCGCGTTTTCAAGGTGCCGAAATAGTGCCCGATGTGCAGGAATCCGGTGGGGCGATCCCCCGTCAGAATGCGGTACTTTCCTACGTTTCCCGCCGCGATGTCGGCTTCAATCGCTTTCGAGGTTTCCTGAGCAGCTTTCAAGGTGGCGCGGATTTCCGTCTCGCTGGCCGCCAGGTTTTCGTCTTTAGTCGTTTCTTCACTCACCGTTTAAGTCTAACCCACCGAAGTCCGATGGCCGTTTCTAAAATACAGGTATGGTATAGTTAATGATGCTTGTAAGAATCCACTCTTCTGAGACGTATTAGGGGTGTAGGAACTTTACTATCCCCTGCGAGATTCAGAAGTTATCAATAGGATGAGTTTGGAATTCATCCAACCAACAAGTTAGGAAATACAAACATGAAGAAGTCTGTTTTGACTTTCGGGGCGGCCGTGGCTGCCCTGTCTATGACCGTGCCGATGAGCGCGGTGGCGGCGACTGAAGCTGACCGTTACGCCGGCGCGGATCGCTACAACACCGCCATTTCGGTGGCCAGCGCTTTTGGCACCTCTGACGTGGTTTTCCTCTCCCGCGGCGACTCCCAAGCCGATGCGGTCGCCGGCGGCAAACTGCCCGGCGGTCCCCTTCTGCTGGTGAACGATTCGCCCACCGTGCAAAAGAACGTGGCCGAAGCCATCGCCAAGTTGAAGGCCACCAAGGTTGTCGTGCTGGGTGGCACCGGTGCGGTCAGCGATGCCGCAGTAAAGGCGGTCGCTGGGAAAGCTACCGTGACCCGGCTGGCCGGCCCGGACCGTTTTGGGACGGCTGCCGAGATCTCTAAGAACTTGTTCCCCGAGGGCAAGACCAGCGCCAAGGTTTACTTGGCTAACGGCATGACCCTGGTTGATGCCCTGGTCGGTGGCACCATGACCGATGGCGCTCCGATTCTGTTGACCAACGGCTCCGGTACTCTGCCCGCCGCAACCCTGAATGAAATCAAGCGTTTGAAGCCCTCCGAGGTTGTCGCTCTGGGTGGCGAAGGCGCTGTTCTGCCCGCGGAATTGAGCGCGGCGGCTAGCGCCAACGGTGCTGGCGGTGGTTCTGGATTGAACCCGGATCAGGCGAAGGCTAAGGCTAAGGCTGATTTGGACAAGGCGGCTCGTGAAGCTCAGATGAAACTCGATGGTTGGTACACCATTGCTGACGGTAAGACTGTTGATGATTTGATGAAGGCTTGCAATAAGATTGACCCTGCCAATAAATCAGCAATTACTGCCAGCTTGCCGCGCATTAACCGCACGGATCTGAAATCTACAGCCTGCAATGAAAAGATCTTCAAGGTTGACGGCCAGTCCAGCCTGGACAGTTCCCAGGTTGCACTGGATCACGCTCAGGCAGTTGAGAAAGACGCCAAGGGCAACCTGGTCATGACCTATAAAGGTTTGAAAGCACTGAAGGACCTGGCTAACACCCGGGACGCTGCAGTTAAGGCTCAAAATGACCTGGCCCAAAACGCTACTGATAAGCAAAAGGCTGATGCGAAAACCGCCGTTGATAATGCCACCAAAGCCATGGGCGGTCTGACCCTAACCGAGGCTCAGGTTGACATAGCCATCGCTTACGCCGATGCTGACGTGAAGAAGGCCATAAATGATGCCAAAGCCGGTCCGACCGATGCTGCCATCCAGACTTATTTGGGTGGAGCGGGCGCCAAGGCTTCCCGTATCGCTGGTGCGGATCGCTACCAGACCGCCCTGGAAATTGCCAAGGCGCAGTACCCGAACGGCGCTAAAGCTAAGGCTCTCTACGCCGCTAACGGCACGGCCTCCGCTGATGCGACCGTGGCCGGTTTCCTCGACAACAAGGCCGAGTTGGCCGGCCCGGTTCTGCTGGTTCAGGCTGGTTCCGCTCCCGCGGCGGTGACCGATTACGCCAAGGCGGCTCGCGCTGCTAATGCTGCTCTGGCAGGTAAGTTCAAGGGACTGGGCGGCTTCGGCGTAGTCTCTGATTCCCTGGTTGACCAGTTCAAGGACTTGCTGAAGTAAGTTCTGCTGAGAAGTTTTGGGGGGCGGCTGCGGCCGCCCCCCTTTTCTTAACCTCTGTCTGGCTCCCTAAGCCTATCTGCGGCTCCCCGAACCTAGATTGAATCGGCGCCAAGCGACTCACCTCCGCGCCTCCCCATACTCGTACCTCAGCACATCCCCAAAGCGATCGAAATCCGCGATTAAATCGGGGTAGCTGACATATATAACCACCAACCCCGATTTAATCGCCAAATAGCAACACCCCACGCTCACAACCCCCCGAAAACCACCACCCCCGCGCTCGTGACCCCGCAAAACCCGCGCTCCGCGCTCGTGACCGGGCTCTTAAGACACGAAAAACCGGCGTCACCGTAACGGCGACGCCGGGAAGCTTGTGAAAAACCGCTTAGCGGGTTTCCTTATGCGACGTGGACTTCTTGCAGCGCGGGCAGTACTTGTTCAGCTCCAAGCGATCCGGGGTGTTGCGCCGGTTCTTCTTGGTGATGTAGTTGCGCTCCTTGCATTCAGAGCACGCCAACGTAATCTTCGGGCGAATGTCTTTCGATTTTGCAGCCACTGTTCTACTTCTTTCTAATCGCTTATCCCCTGCGGTTACCCGTTTCGGGTTCGTAGCGGGGGAGGGATTCGAACCCTCGACCTCACGATTATGAGTCGTGCGCTCTCACCAACTGAGCTACCCCGCCTCGCTGCTCAGCGGCGCGAACCGTCAAGCGTGAAGCGAGCCCCGGCAGAGAATCGAACTCTGGACCTTCTCCTTACCATGGAGACGCTCTGCCGACTGAGCTACCGGGGCAACGAAAGTTTAGTTTACAGGATTCTGGCGCTCGTGACAAACTGAACTCGGCAAGCGGCTCGGGCCAGATTTCGGTGGGGTTGTCGGCTAAACCCGTCACGAGTTCGTTGGGTTCGGGCGCACAAGTGAGTTGCGGAGGTTTCGGTCTTTTTGTGGCGATTTCGGGTGTGTGGTGCTGCGACAATTTTTCTGAGCTGCGCTGCGGCCGTCGTTGTAGTTGCTGCGCTGTTTTAGCGCTGTTCAGGAACATTACGTCCGGTGAGCGGACAAAAAAGTTAGAATAATCCTCATGAAGCAAGAACCCGACGACGCAACGGCTCCGGATTCCTCACACTCGCCGAGCCCAGCGCCAATGCCCGCGCCGGACGCGGCGGCTGCAACGAACGCGACGAAACCGGACCCGACCTCCCTTGTGACCCCGGAGGAACCGGAAAACCCGGCCGATGCGGACACCCCGGACGCTCGCGCAACCCGGCCCGGCGTCCCCACCCTCGTGCTGCTGATTGTGCTGGCGGTCATCGCGATGGCGGCGAGCGCGGAACTGGTGCTGTCCGAAATCCAGACGCTGAAACAGCCCACGGCGCATCTCGGATGCGATTTGAATCCGCTGATTGGCTGCTCGGCGTCGCTGACGACCTGGCAAGCTCACCTGCTGTTCGGCATCCCTAACGCACTGGTCGGAGTCGGTTTGTTCGCCGGTTTGGCAGGCGTGTTCCTGGCTTGGTTCGGCGGGAGGGTGCCACGCTGGCTGGTGATGCTGATTGAGGCGGGCTTGACCGCAGCGCTGGCGTTGATTGTGTTTTTCCTGCACCAATCCATTTTTGAGTTCACGAAGTTGTGCCCGTTCTGTTTTATCGTCTGGATGTGCACAATCGTCCTGTGGGTGCAGCTCGGAGCGGCGCTGATGCGGCTCGGCTGGCTATTTCCTGACACCGGGTTCGCCCGCGTTTGGGTGGCGCAACGCTGGCTTATTACCGCGATTATCTTGCTTTTGATAGTCTTGGTGGTAGCAGTGACGCTATCAGACAAACTTGTTTACTTATTCTGACCGAAAGGCGAAGCGGTGCGGAGAGAACTAACCGACGAAGAGGAACAATTTTTAGAGACCATCCGCACGATGCTCTTGGCTCGCCCGCGCGCCGCGGCTGAGGCTAGCCGGGAAAATATGCACCGATTGGCGCGCTTTGCCCAGGCTTTCCTGGCGGCACCGATGTCGCTCAACAGTCTGGTGGGGCCCGTTTGTCGGACCGGTAATGTTTGCGACTGGCTGGGAGTGTCCCGCCAAGCGATTATGAAAGCGGTGCGGGACGGGCGTCTGCTGGGGTTCCGGACTCTGGACCGGAAGTGGGTTTACCCGACTTGGCAGTTTTCCTCTCCCCAGGCTTACGCGAACTGTGTGCGGATGCTGCCGCCGATTGTGGATATTTTGGATTCGCGCGGTTTGGATGATTTTGCCCGAGCCAAGTGGTGTTTTGCGCGGAACGCTCTGCTGGCGAAGGTAGCGGCAGGTTCGGAACCGCCCGGTCCGCAAGCTGAATGGCCTTCGCCCGAGGGCTGGATTCGCAACGCGAAACCGCTGGAAGATTTGATTGACGCCGCCAAGAAAGCAACACCGGCTCCCCCTGATTCCGGCGAGGATTTGCCGACCCCGCGCCTAGCGGACATCACGCTCACGGATTTAGCTTGAAATCCGCTACACTGTATAGGCGCCCGGGCGAGTGGCGGAATTGGTAGACGCGCAGGATTTAGGTTCCTGTGTCTTTGACGTGGGGGTTCGAGTCCCCTCTCGCCCACTACTGTTTGTTACCCGCCGCTTTCGCGGCCTCCAGCGTATCGCGAGGTCTGGCGGGGCGGGGAGCGTTGGGGGCGACTCAGCGAGAGGCTGGGGGGTGAGCGTTTTGCGACAATAGTCGCGCAAAACGCGAGGGGGTACTCCCCCTTCCGCCTCTCGCGAGCGCCCCCGAGCGACCACCCCGCAACAGATACCCGTGGGAAATTAACTACTTGAGGGCGGCTTTTTCTTGGGCCTTGAACTGGTTGAATCGGGGCAGGAATTTGTCCCAATCGATGGCGTGTCCGTCCAGCTCAGGGCCGTCAATACAGGCGTGTTTGCGTACCAGCTTGCCAGTTTCGGGGTCGTTGAAAGGCACCATGCAGGCTCCGCACATCCCGGTCGCGTCAACCATAATCGAGTTCAGCGACGCGACGGTAGGCACACCGTACTTCGCGGTCAGCAGGCAGACAAACTTCATCATGATGGGCGGTCCGATAGTGGTGATTTCCGCAATCTGGCGCCCATCGCCGCGGCCGTCCCGCAGCATTTCTTCCAGCGGCAACGTCACCACGCCCTGACGCCCAAACGAACCATCGTCCGAGGTCAACACCACATCTAGCAAATCTGGGTACTGGCGGCGCAGCACTTCGACCCGCTCCGGGCTATCCCCGGCCGGGTCCCCGTCCGGGTCGGTCCAGAACAGCAGGTCGCGATTACGCGCCCCCAGCACCAGGGTCAAGTGATTGCCCAGCTCCAAGTGTTTGCGCACAATCGGATAGGCGGGCGCCAACCCGACCCCACCAGCCACGAAGCACACGCTTTGGGTGGCCGGGTCGAAATGTTCCATCTTGGACGCCAAGCCCAGCGGCCCGGCAATCCCGTAAAACGCCTGGCCAACTTCCATCGCGCACATAATCTGGGTCGATTTGCCCACCGCTTGCACCACGATGGAAATCCAGCCCTGCTCCCGGTCGAAATCGGCCACGGTCAGGGGGATGAGCTCGCCTTTTTCGTGGGTCATGAACCGGGCGAACTGGCCGGGCTGCACCGCGCGGGCGACTGCCGGGGCGTGCAGTTTCATCTCCCAAGTCCGTTCCGACAGTTGGCGTTTCTCCAAGATTCGGTAGGCCGAGGCGGCGCTTTGCGTATATTCCAAAGCGCGTTGCACCCGCTGGCGGACTTCCTCCGGCTCCAGGTGCACGGCCAGGTCACCCATCTGGCGGGCGGCCGCTTGGCCGTCTCCGGCTGCCTTGATCGCGGTCGATCCGCCACGAGAAGCGTCTCCGCCGGAGTAAATTCCTTCCAGGTTCGTGGCTTGCGAGGGGGTTTCGGCAGCCTCGGCGGCCCCATCAGCCCCATCAGCCCCATCCGCGCCGGCCGCGCCGACACCGCCACCCTCACCGGCAGCCTCTTTCCCGACCTTAATAGCGCCCCACTGCTGCACTGCCAGGTCAGGCTGCGAATCGCGAATAATCGGGTTGGAACTGTTTCCGAGCGCCATAATCACCAGGTCAGCGTCCATTTCCAGGATTTCCCCGGTCGGTTGGGGCCGGCGCCGCCCAGACTCGTCAGGCTCTCCCAGCTCCATCACCCCCACGCTGGCTCCCGCGACATGGTGATTTTCGTCCTCGTGGAACTCGGTGGGCGAGCGCAACTCAGCCACGACAATGCCCTCTTCCAAAGCGTGATGCAGTTCCTCCACACGGGCCGGCATCTCGGCCTTGGTGCGCCGGTACACAATCGTGACGTGACCGCCCAAGCGCCGGGCGGTGCGTGCCGCGTCCATCGCCGTGTTTCCTCCGCCAATGACCAGGATTTCTTTGCCGGCGACTTCGGGCAGGGGCGTGTCATAGTCGGGTAGGTTCGCGTGCATCAGGTTTACGCGAGTCAGGAACTCGTTGGCGCTCATGACCCCGTTGAGGTGCTCGCCGGGCACGTTCATGAATTTCGGCAGCCCCGCGCCGGTACCGACGAAAATGCGCCAAAAACCGGCCGCTTTCAAGTCATCTAAGGTCGCGGTCTTGCCCACCACAAAGTTCGTCACGAAACGCCCGCCCAGCAGGCGAATCTTGTCCACCACGTCGTCGACCAGCTCGTTGGGCAGGCGGAACTCGGGAATCCCGTACTTCAACACCCCGCCCAGGGTGTGGAACGCTTCGAACACGGTGACCGGAAAACCCTGGTTCGCCAGCAAGAACGCGTTAATCAACCCGGAAGGACCCGAACCGACGATAGCTATCGGGGGCTTTTCCGCGGTCTGCCACGGGTCAGGACGGCCCTCGAAACGTTTGAGAATCGCCTCGTTGCCGTGCACGATTTTCTCCCGCTGGGGCAAGAACCACTCCAACTGACCAATCTCGATGGGACGCGCCTTGTGCACGCACACCCCTTGACACTGCAGCTCCTGAGGACAAACCCGCCCGGTCACGTTCGGCAGCGGGTTCGACTCCTCCACGATACGCAGTGCCCGGTCAAAATCACCCTCCGCGATGGCCTGCATGACGTCCGGGACGTGAATCTGGACCGGACAGCCCCCGACTTTGCGGCCCCGCAGGAATTCGCCCAGCTCGCAGGGGCGATCCGCGCAGTGCTTGTCCCGCATCGATTCGAGCCACACAAACAGGTCGACTTCCCGCTGGGAATAGCCCTGGGTCAGATACCCCAAATACCCTTGCGTGACCAGGTCAAAGTCGTGTACCCGCTGGGAGGCCGGCCGCACGTAAGGGGCGACATGGTTGGCGGCGGGCCAGTTTTCGCTCACCCCCGCAAACATCGGGTAGCGCTCGGACAGCCAGGTGTCAATCGCGCGGATAAACACGCGTTTCTTGCCCAGCGGCAAGTTCCACAAGAAACGCATCATGATGCGCCCCACCGTGTCCTCGCGTTCCAGCAGCTCCCAAATTTTCAGGGTCATCGCCTCGGGCAGTTCCCCGGCGTCAAAAGCCGCGTGCAGCTGAGCCAGGCCCTCGGCCACAAACATGGATTGAAACAGTTTCGGGTCGGCGTTAAACCGCCGTTCCAAAATGTTTAGCTGGACCGTGTTCGTCGTGTCAAGCATCGGTTTCCCCTCCCTGGTCACAAGATGATTTCCGCGTCACAGTTCGCGACAACTTTCGCGACCCGGGCGCGCAGTTCGTCGGTCACTTCCACGCTTTCCAGCGAGCCGGGAATGAGCCGCGCCACCGGGGTGGGCTTGCCGTCAATGATTTCCGTGGACGGCTCGAAGTATTCGGGAATCTCCTGGTAGCAGGTCTTGCAGTCCGTGCATTGGGCGATTTTCGCTATGTCGTAGCGAAAGGGCGCGCCCGAGTCTGCCGGGGCGGCGTCGGACGTGGCTGCTCCGGAGGCGCCACCGGCCGTGCTGGCTCCCCCGCCGAATCCGCCCAAGAACGGTAGCGGCGTCGTGGTGGTGCCGGTCGCGGCGACTTCTGCCATCGCTTTCGCGATGAGTTCAATGGTTTCTTCCTGCGACTTCGCGGCGGCGTCACGAGCTTCGGTCAGCTCCTTTTCCAGGTCGGCATGCGCCTTGCGGGCCTCAGCCAGGTCTTGTCCGGCCAGGTATTGCAGGAAAGTCCAGTGTTCCCGACATTGCTCGGTCAGTTTCACGATGGAGGGCGACACTTGGATTTTCGCCAAGCCCCCGTCCGCGCCGCTCGTATAGATAAATGGAGTAGCGGTCTCGCGAGTGGCCGCGTCCATCTCTACATAGTCCGCCACCGTCGTCGGGTTTTCGGCGTTTTCCGGAAGCGGCCTAAAGTGTTTCTTAAACCGCAGCTCAGAGTAGGCGAAATCCGCCGGCGTGTAGGGCAGATCCATCAGCTGGGCGTTACCGTCCGCGTCATGGTAGCTGAGTTTGTAGCTCGACCACAGCTTTTTCACATCCGGGTTGCCGTCAATGATGAAGCGGTCGCTGAACTCGCCGTGTGCCGGTTCGTGGACAAACAGCGGGCTGACGCGCGATTTCACCGCCAAGCGGCTGTGTTCACTAGCCATGTCGTCTCCAATACCGTGTTCGGGCTGGCAGGGCGTGTACACGTCTATCAGCGCCGGGTAGTCGACCTGGGCCAGAGCGTGTGACACGTTCTTAAGGAAGTGCCCTTGGTAAGCCGTGGAGGTGGACACCACCAGGACGTTGGGGTGCATGGCCGCCAGCATACCCAGCTCTTTGCGCTGCTCAGACTTGCCTTTCAAGTATTTGCCGTAGCGGGACAGGTCCGCGTCCTGGCCCTCCAGGGAGGCCGTGGAGGCCTGGCCGCCCGTGTTGGAGTAGGCACCCGTGTTCAACACCAGCATCTTCACCGGGGTGCCGGACGCCAGGATACGGCTCATCGCCCCGAAGCCGATGTCATAGGACGCACCGTCGCCGCCGATGGACATGACCGCGGGCATCAACGCGAGTTCCTCGTCTGTGAACTGTTTCCATTCTGGAGCATCGTTCGGAATGGCCGCGCCGGTCGCGCCCGCCAAAATGGCTCGGGCTTGCCGCAACGCCAAAACGTCCATCGACAAATCGGCCGCCAGACCCTCGTAGATGCCTTTCGCCAGGGGCTGGGCATCTTGGAACAGGCTGTTGACCCACGGTTGCTGGTAAGGATTGAACGGCGCGGTCGAGGCATAAACCGAGGAACACCCGGTCGAGTTGGCAATCACCGCGGCCGCCGGGCCCCGCCCTCCTGCCGGCCCTTCGTAACGGTACAGACGCTGCTCCAAACGCTCGCGCACCTGATCAATCAGGGCGCCGAGCTCAGCATCAGTCACGGATTGGCGCTTTTTCTCCAGAGCCGCCACCAACTCCTCGAGTTCCTGGCGGTGGCGTGAAACCCGGCCGTTATTAATATCGTTGGCCAGAGCCATAGTTTGGCGCACGGCCGTGACTTCGCCACACCCGCGGCACGCCCCGTGCCCGCCGATGGTCGCGTAATAGTTGTCGCGGTCCAGGAAAATCCGTTTCATATCCAGGCTGGGCCCGCCGTTCGGGTCGCTGAATTCAGCGGGAGAATTTGGCAGTTTCGTCAGGAACGCGAACCGCTGCTGGGCCGTGGCCAGCACCTCGTCGTCCTGGTCGGTGCCAATCAGGGCGTTCGGGCCGCACACCGCCACGCATTCCAGACAGCCGGTGCACTTCCACGGGTCGATAGTCGCGCTGAACAGCACTCCCGCGCCGGGGTGGCGTTTTTCGGTGGAGTCAAAGAACGGTCGGGTGCGCGCCACCGGGAAGGTCCGTAACGTGTCGGCCACCGCCGCCACCGCCGCAGGGTCGGCATTTTGCGAGGTCGCAGCCGTGGTAAAGACATCAGCGATTTCTGGGCGCGCCTTCGTGTCCAGCAGTGCGGCCCGCATCGCCTCGGCAATGGCGTCCACCTGCGACTTTAGGGAGGCACCGGCCTCGCCCGACTGATCAATCGCCGTCTGAAGCAAGGTGTCGATACCAAACACCGTGTTCGGAATCGCCCCATCCGGGCAGGCCAGGGCGCATTCCATACAGCCGGTACACAGGCTCGCCTCGAACACCGGAATGTTCCGACGGAACAGGCCCTTGTCCTTTGTGGCCGAGGACGCCGGGGGCAGGAAGTAGCCAGTGCCGGGGTAAACCGGAGCTTCGCTAATAGTGCCCTGGGCAAACGGTTCCGCCACGACCCGCCGGAAATAATCTCGGTCAAACAGCCCGGCAGTCAGCGCGCAACCGGTAGAGCCGCGCTGGCACATCGTGGCTGATAGGGAGGCGTCCAAAACTGGGCGAACCTGGGCAGATCCGCCACCCTGAGCCGCGCCCGCGTCACCCGACGCACCACCCGACGCGCCCGGGTCGGCATCGAGCTGTTCCCAATCGACCTTTTGCGTGGCGGCCGCCCCGTCCTTGACCACCGCCATATTCGCTTCCACAATCGCCGGGCCTTTCGCCCCGAACTTGTGCTCAATCTGTTCGCGAATCTTGGCCAACATATCCGCTTCGCTGGCCCCGGAAGCAATCCGGTCGACCTTGGTGGCGATAGCCCCGATGAAAGCCACGCCCATCATGCGGGTTTGCAATCCCGGATCCGGGGCGTGCTTCAGCGCGACCCCGAACGCATCGAGGATAAACAGGTTAATGTGCCGATCCCGAATAATCTGTTTCGCCCGGCGCGGCAAGCTCGCCCACAGCTCGGCGGGAGTTTTGTCAGACTGCAAGATGAACGTCCCGCCCTCGGCCAAGCCCTTCAGCGGGTTCGTGTGGGCAAACACCATGTGGTCCGGGCTGACCACAATCTCCACGTCCTCCAGCTCGGCGTTCGTAATCCTGATGGTTTCCGGGCTCAACGTGATGTAGTAGTTCGTGGCCGCCCCCGATTTTTCCGAACCGTACTTCGGGGCGGCTTTGCTGTGCAAGTGCAGCATTTCAGCCAAAATGTCGGCCAACAGTTTGCCGGTCGCAATCGTGCCGTAGCCGCCCACCGAGTGGAATCGAATCCGCATCGCTTCACTAGGCAGCAGGTCTTTCGGGTTTTCTTCCAGGTGAAGGGCCATTTTGGCGGTTTCCGGGTAGGCTTCGCGCAGCCGGTCCTGCATCGCCTTTTGTTCCCCGGTCGCGTCATCGGCAAAGAACGTCGAGCCGATATAGAACTCGGGAGCCAGGTCGCCGGCCTGCATCGCTTTGAACGTGGCGATGAGGTGACGCGGCTGCACGTCGTGGCCGCCCAAGCCAAAGAATCCGGTGGACAGCTGGGGCATTTCCCCGGTTTTTACCGCCGGAATATCGGGGTAGCGCGCGGGTAGGTCACGCTTGGCGGCCCCCGCGTTTTGCCCGGCCTTCACCAGGGCGCCGTTGACGAACTTCGTCAAAGCCGCCTGGTCGGAACGCTCCAGCACCGTCACGGCTTTCGCGCCCTTGAGAGCCGCCACCAACTCGGCCTCCGGGAACGGCTGCAACATGACAATCTGGACCAGACCGACCTTGAGACCCTGATTCCGCAAGTACGGCAGCACGGCGCGCACGTCCTCGCAAATCGAGCCGACACCGACCATGATGACGTCCGCGTCCTCGCAGTTAAAGGTTTTCACCGGGGCGTAATCGCTGCCGGTCAGGGCGTTATAATCGTCCATCGCCTGATGCACTAGGCGCGGCACGTCCGCCACAAAGTGGGTGCGGTGGTCGGCCACCCCGGCTTGGAAATCCGGCTGGTTTTGCACCGGACCGGTCAAGCCCGGATTGTCCACATCCACCAGGGAGGGGATAAGTTTGCGGGTGCCTCGCGCCGGAGCGTTGACCCACTGGCGGCGCCACTTGGCGACCTCCGCCGTGGGCAGATGCCCCGCGATTTCTCGGTCAAACAGCTCGCCGCAGCAGTCATTTTCGATGGCTTCGGCGTTATCGGCGCAGTTCAGGAACGACCGCAGCGCCTCGAGGGAGGCGGGCGCCAGCACCGACCTTTTGCTCTCCAGGAACTGACCAAACTGGAAAACCCGACCTTTGGCACCAAACAAGATTTCCTGAGCGGCGGTGGGGCAGGGAATGTAGCCCTTGGGGTCGCCCAAGTATTCCTTGACCAGCGCGGCTTCCGGCAGGCGCGCTTCGCTCATCATGTGGGAAGTCGCGAAACCGTCCATGCAGTTCGCCACCGGAATCAAGGACAGCGACGAGGCGCGGTAAGAAATCAGCGCCAGGTTCGCCGCCTCCTCCGGGTTCGCCCCAAACAGGACCGTGTAACCGGCCGGGAGCAGGGCATATACGTCATCATGGCCGCCCATCACGTTCAGCGAGTGGCGGGAGACCACGCGCGCTGCGACCTGCAGCACGAAACCGCCGATACGCTTGCCGACAGTGACATAATGTGACTCCAAGCCGTAGAGGATACCTTGCGAGCTGGAGGCGTTCGAGATGAACTTGCCGCCGGTCAGGGCCGCGCCCATCGCCCCGGACTGGGCGGAGTGCTCGCCCTCGGGCTCAAAGAAGAAGGGGTGCTGGCCCCACACGTTCTTTTGACCTGCCGCCACCGCGGCTTCGAAGGTCTCCGAGATTTCCGTCGAAGGGGTGATGGGATAGCCGATGACACCTCCACACACCATGTTCATTACGCGGGCAACCGCGCCGTTGCCGTTGATAACTTCCACTTTGCCGGGATACTTCGGCTGGTCTACCATTACAGATTCCTCTCCGATGGGATGATTTTGGGATTGCGTGGCCGTGGCCCAGTGATTCGAATCCTACCCCGATTTTAGTAACATCTCTTTGCCCGCGCGAGAACTCAGAGTGAGAGGTTGTTGGCCGTGACCGCTGGGACTGTTCGGAATGCAAGGGTTAGCGCGGTTTGAGATTTAGGAAAGGTAGGGAATCAGGTATTTGACCATGAATTCGGGGGAAGTGCTTTCAGTGACGATGTCGCCGGGAATTTCCTGAGGCGCGCCTTTCCCAATAGACCAGGTGGCCCGCCAGTGAATCCGGCAGGTAATCGCATAGCGGCCAACATGTTGATATTTGTGGGTGACGGTGCCGTTTGGCCAGGGCGCTCCCGCGTCCGCTCCGGAATCCGTGATTTCGCCGTCGCCCCAATCCCACTCGAAGCTCGCGGGCTCAACCGAGATATTGACATCCTGACCAGACACGTTTTCCGAGAACTGCTGGGGGGTGACCTCGACGTGAGCGTAGACATCTTTGCCTACAGCTACGTTGCCCGAAGGCGGATCCATCGCCGGAGTCGGGGGCTCGATTTTTTCCTGGATCGTTTCGGTCAGGGCTTCTTGGTCAATGGCAGCGGTGGCATTTCTCATGAAGCTCAGATCTTGGAAGTAAATCGTATCCACGACCTTTTTTGTTTTCGGATCCGTCACCGTCAAGGTGTCGTACTCCGGGTCATACTTGGTTTCCATGTCGACAATGTTGTAGGTGGGCTTCGGGGAGGAATATGTGTGTGAGTCCAAGCCGTAAGAATACGATGAGCTGTAAGAACTGGTGGTGCTGGTTTGGCTGGAAGAGCCGGAACCGGAGCCTGCTGTGCCCGAGCCGGAACCGGAGCTGGAGGAACTGGTCGAGGTGAGAATCCCGGTGATAATGCTCCCGACCCCGTTGAAATCCCCGGTGAGTGCCTCGGCCGTACCGACCCCAAAAATGGGGGTCGCCAGCATGAATGCCAGTGCAATCTTTTGTTTCCGCCTCACTTTTTCAAGCTACCGCGCGGGAAACGGGGTTTCCAAGCTGGCGCCAGCCGGGACGGGAGCCGCCGGCCTGGGATTTTGGGGAAGGACACGGAAACGAGGTGGGATTTGCCAAATATTTTGCCAGGATAGATTTTTAATTGGATTTATAAGGGGAAAATAGCCGGGTAGCTGCCATTATTGGCAGCTAACCGGCTATTTTCCACCTTTAGGCACAAGGTTGTGGAAAACAGGGTTTTCCACAGGTAATCTGAATCGGCTTTGATTTTGTTTCCAGCCGTGCCGCAAGGTGGGGTTATGAAAACGAGAAACTATGGGGTTTACACGGCAAAACAGCTGCTCACGAGGTACACGAAGCGGCAAATTGTGGCTTTGGTTAAGGCCGGAAAACTGCGGCGGATTATGCGCGGCTGGTATGCCGGGACTGATGCCGACCCGGATGTTATCCGCGCTCTGAAACTCGGGGGCAGGCTGGGGTGCCTGTCTGGGTGCGCCAAGTATGGCCTCTGGGTTCCCTACCAAGCCAAAACACACGTAGTTTTGTCAAACAAAGTCGCCGTGCCCGCCGCTGAATTCACCGAATTCCACCGCTGCGCTACCCACCCGCACTCCCCCGTGTTTGACTTGGAGGACTGCCTGTCCCAAGCCATGCGCTATCACGATGCCGAAACGGGGTTAATTGTGCTGGAATCGGCGCTGCAGCGGGGGCATATCGGCTATGACCAGGCGAAACATCTGGCATCGCGAGTACAAAAGGACAAAATGGCGACCTACCGGTTCCTCGACCGCGGGGCGCAGTCTGGCAGCGAAACTCGCGTCAGGTTATTTTTCCAGCGCCGCGGGGTCAGCGTGCATACCCAGAACCGGACTGCGCCCGGATGGGTAGACTTGCTGGTCGGCAACTCGTGGATAGTGGAATGCGACGGGAGGGAGTTTCATGACAGACCTAACGCTTTTGAGGTTGACCGCGAGCGGGATTTGTCGAACACCGCCGCCGGATTTCTGACTACCAGACTGAGTTACCACCAGATTTGGCACGAGTGGGAACGCACCAAACAGAGACTGAGCGCTATTTTGCAAAGGCGCCGACACCGCGTTTCACCCAGGGTTTAAAGGCATCCCGGCGATTGGCAGGTGAATGTGTCGAAGGGTTGCAATACCGTTTGCAGCTAGGTTGACGCTGACAAAGGAGCTGGGAGCGGAGCCTGAGTCAGTGCTTAAGTCAGCGCTGGGGTTAACAATGTAGCCCGGCGCTGGAGTCGATGCTGGAATCGGCATTGGAATCGGCGCAGTCGGGCCGGTGTGGGCGCGGGAGTCGGGGCTAGAGTCGGCGCGGTCGAGCTGGAATACCAGGTGTCCGTTAAAGTTAGCTGGGATTTCTCGATGTCGCTGGATTCCCTAGGATGCAAAGCCTTCAAAAAAGCTGGAATCTAGGGGTTTTACAGCGGTGCCAGCCAAAACTTCACATGTGTAATTTTGGACATTTGGGGTATCGCGCCTGGAATTTTCGATTCCAGCCCGACTCGTCCGCAGGAGGGCACTGTGCGACAGCCCTTGGAAATACGCCACAATTTTTCAGCCATATTGGTCCGCGGCACAGCGTTTCGAAGCGCCGAAATTTAGAACAATGGCCAAGAATCCACCGCAGAATACCCATTTCCAGCACCGCACGGTTTGAATCTGGGATTATATGGGGAGAATAGCCGGGTAGCTGCCAATAATGGCAGCTACCCGGCTATTCTCCACCTTTAGGCACATACCCAATGGTCAATGCCTGTGTTCGGACCCCAATCACACCCCTCGCGTAGCTGCTCCCAGAACCTTCCTAACGCCCAGCCAACCTCGACTAGAATTAAAACGGCCGCCGCCGCACTGCCCCGCAATCGTTGAATCTGCGCGGTTTTTCAACCCACCCCGGCGGCGCTTTTCAATCCATCTGACCAAAATTCCACCCTTTATTACCCAGAAGAAGGGTTTTTTTGAAGATGAATTTGAAGAAGAAGTTTGTGGTTGGCGCTGCTTCGGTGGCGTTGATTGCTTCGATGGGTGGCGTGGCTGCTCCGGCTGCTGTGGCTGATACTAACCGCCTGCCGGGTTACGCGACTGAGCTGGGTCGTTTCGGTGGTATTGACCGTATTCAGACCGCCTTGGCGATTGCGGATCACGAGTTCGGCAAGCGCGCCGCTAACAAGCCGGGCGTGCTTTACATTGCTTCCGCGGCGGATGCGAACATGGTTGACGCTGCTTCGGCTGGCATGTTGCAGGATGGCCCGATTGCTTTTGTCTATGGCAACTCTTACGTGGCTTCCGCGGTTGGCAAGCACTTTGCTGATGATGAGCTGGTTGGCTACTCTGACATTAAAAAGATTATCGCCATTGGTGGTGAAGGCGCGGTTTCTGATGCTGCGATGAAGGCCGTTGGCGAAGAAATGGGCGTGAAGTCCTTTGATCGTTTGGGCGGTAAGGATCGTTTCGAGACTTCCGTGGCGATTGCTTCGCGTATCTACAACCATGCTTTGCAGTCCACTGATGCTTACCTGGATCGTGCGGGTCGTCATATTGTGTCTAATGGCACTAACTTGAACGTGATGTACCTGGCTAACGGTGCTAACGAGCATGTGGTTGACTCGATGGTGGCTGGTACCTTGGATAATGGCCCGGTCGTGTTGGTTAATGCTGATGGCACTATTCCCGAGGTTGTAGCGGAGTTCATTAAGAAGACTTTGCCGTTGCAGTTCGCTGCTTTGGGTGGTTCTCCTACGGTTTCGGATAAGACCGTTCAGGATGCTTGGCTCATTAAGGCTTTGGCTAACAAGTGGGATACTTCCTCTAGCATTCCGCAGTTGAAGGTCAAGCAGGAATCCTTGAAGGCCCTGGTCGACGGTAAGGGCAAGAAGACTGACCGCGTGACTGGCAGCGATGACTTTATGGGCCTGCGTAACGTGGTTCGTGAGGCCGGTAATTTGCAGACCGCTTGGAACGGTCAATATGGTGAGGCTGTTGCTAAACTGTCCCAGATTACTAAGGTGATGGCTGCTCCTAATACTCGCACTGGCGTCGAGACTGCTTTGAAGACCGCTACCATGATCAACTACCCGACTGATCCGTACAAGGCTGACAGCAGCACTACTTCCGCAGCCGACTATGCTTCTAACGTGGCTACCGCGTTGCGGGCTTTGTTCGGCGAAGCCGTGCTGGACTCCTCTGGTGCGATTGATCCGGCCAAGATTGAAAAGTATATCGATGTTGAGCCTTACAAGCCTTCGGATATGAACAAGGATAATTGGAAGGTTGTCGGTTTCGATTACAAGGGTCTGCTGGGCTCTAAGAGCTTCCAGAATGCTTACGTGGCTCCGGCTGAAAAGGCTTTGACTGACCAGTGGAAGGCCGCTATGGACGGCACGGTTGTTGCGTTGGGTAACCCGGTGGCTAAGGCTTCTCAGAACACTCCGACTGCTGCCGAGGCTGCAACTGACTACACTTCTAACACCGCTGGCAATAACCGCGCCAATGCTGTTCCGATGGCTGCGGTGAAGGAAGTTTCCGAGTGGGTTACAGCTCAGCAGCAGCAGTGGTTGAAGGATACCGAGGCCGAGTTGGCTGACGTGTCTGGTCGTTTGGCTGGCGAGTTGGACAAGATTGCTCCGAAGACCGAGCTGCGTTTGGGGGGTGCGGATCGTTTCGAGACCGCTCAGTTGATTGCTAACCAGTACGGTAAGCTCTACGGCACCGTGTTCAACAAGGGCTTGACGGCTAACGTGATGACCGAGGCTTACGTGGCTAACGGTACTCGTCTGCCCGATTCCCTGGCTGGTGGCCAGTTGTCTCACGGCCCGATCATGCTGGTGCGTGATTCCAAGGATATCCCGGCGTTCACCAAGGACGTGGCTACCCACCTGCAGTGCTGGAACAACGGCGGCACCATTGGTGTGGCTGCTCTGGGCGGCAAGGGCGTTGTCTCTGACGAAACCCTCAAGGCAGTAATCTCCCTGATCAACACCGCCTCCGCTTGCGGGACCATCAAGTCCACCACTGTGGACAACAAGATCAAGATTACCGATCTCCCGACCGGCCTGAAGAAGGGCACTGCCCTGACTGAGGACAAGGTCATCACCATCAAGTACGCTGACGGCACGGATGTTCCTACCGGTGCTACCGTCTCCCTGAGCGGCGACTGCGCTGGCTTGACTCCTACCTCGCCTACTACCGCTGCGGGCAAGGCCACTGTCGCAAAGAAGGATGCTACCCCGACCGCTGCTGGTACGTGCACGGTGAAGGTTGATGACACTCACGGCAAGTACGCTTCTGCCGACTTCACGGTCGCGCAATAAGCAGGTACTGAGAACCTGCGGGTTGCTTGCACCTGGCCTACCAGCCAGAAGTGAACACCTGGCAAGGTTTCAGACAAACCCCTAACAAGTTCTGTTAGGTAAAACTTCATAAAACAGCTGGCCCCGGTAGTTACCTACCGGGGCCAGTTGTTTCATGAAGTTATCGTTGAAACCTTTACGGTTTCAAGGAAGTGACTACTGGGCCTGGGTCACGGTCACAGTAATCAACGCGTTGGTGTCACCAGTAGCCTTGGCGTCCTTGACTTCGATGACATAAGTGCCAGCAGTCAGCGCCTCCGGGAACTTGATACGGAACTTGTTGTCGCTAGCGGCAGGCGTAGCAAGGTCCTCGATGGTGATACCAGCAGAACCAGAGAGAATCGCACCATTCTTAGTGACACCGACGATGGTCAAGTCGCCAGGAGCAGTCTCAACACCGGAAATCGCGGGAGTACGAGCACCCGTAATGTCCGCGCTGTAGTAGTCCGCGGCGGGTTTCGGCCGTTGAGCCGTGGCAGTCTGATCAGCCATGGTGTTAATCAGCGCGTCAGCGATAGTAATCATGATTTCGGCCTTGTTACCGTCAACGTCCTCGAACAGCACCTTGTAAGGAGCCTTGGCCTGGTCGTTAGCCGTGAGAGCAGCAGAAGCATGCGGTTTCACCGTGTAGTTGTTCACGAAGTTGCCCTGAGCATCTTTAGTCGTCGCAGGAGAGCCAGGCGCAACATCGAATAAGGTAGAAGCGGTACCGTCCTTGTCAACGATCTTCGGGAAGCCGGTAGCCAACGTCGGGCCGGACTTCGTGGTGGTGTTATCAACCGTCACGTTCTTGACGACAGCAGCAGCATCGCCAACGTGGAAGGTCAGGTTCGGGGAGGCCACGAGCTTGGAGGTAGCGGGCTTTTCTACGCCCTTGACCTCGCAGACAGAGCTGGTGGAGATCAGGTTCACGACGGCCTGGAGGACCTCGTCGGACAGCACGCCAGTACCACCAACGCCGTAGACCGAGATCGGGTGGGTCTTGTTAGTCCAGCACAGCAGGTTCTTCGCTACAGCAGCAGTGAAGTCCGGAATCTTGGTGTCGTTACGGACCAGCATGATCGGACCCTGGGTCAACTGGCCAGCAGTCAGCGAGTCAGCCAGGCGAGTACCGTTAGCAATGTAAGCCTCGTACAAGTTATCGAAGCCGTTGAACTCGCCGCCGTACATCCTGGCCCAATGGTTAGCAATCAACTGAGCGGTCTCGAAACGATCCGCACCACCCAAACGCAACTCGTTCTTAAAGTTGATCTTATCCAACTCGCCACGCAGGCTACCCTTAGCAGCCGCGAGTTCCTTAGCCTTAGCGTCATACCAAGCCTTGTCAGTATCCAGCGTGTACTTAGCCATCGCAGCTACAGCCACCAACGGAATGTTGTTAGCCGAGGCATCAGCAGAAGTCACCACACCAGCGGTGTCCGGGTGAACCTGGGAAGCCTTCGCGACCGGGTCAGACAACACGGAGCCCAAGGACGGATCCTGCTTCACACTGGACCACATCTTTTCCAAGTCATCCGAAGCAGCCTTCACAGCCTTCTTGTATGCATCAGACTTCTGGATACCCTCATAGTTGACACCAACAGCGTGCTTTTCGGTCTTATCCAAAGCGATAGCATCCGAAGCATTAACGTCGGCCATAACCTTGTCACCATACAAGGCCTTCAAATCGTTCAGCACCGCAGCGTAAGCAGCAGGCGCAGAGGCAGTAGCGTTAGCTTCTTGGTTGAACCAGTTCGAAATCTTCTGCTTGATACTGGAAACCTTGTTATCCCAAGCCGAAGAGTTCACACCAGCAACATCAACCACACGGTCCAGACCACCGAACAACTTCTTCTTGGACATATCAATACCGGTAGCTTCCTCAGAATAACCGTTAACCAGCCATTCCAGCTCATCAACAGTCATCTTAATCTTCGGAATACCAGGAGAAGTCTCCCACTTGTTAGCCAGAGCCTTGATAACCCAAGCCTCGTTCACGGTCGCATCCGCAACCGCGCCGGTACCACCCAAAGCCGCAAAGCTACGCGGCAGGGTCTTCTTAATGAACTCAGCCACAACCTCAGGAATCTTGCCATCAGGCTGAGTCAGCAAGATAGCACCATTATCCAGAGTGCCAGCTACCATCGAGTCAACCACGTGCTCGTTAGCGCCGTTAGCCAGGTAAGCAGTCCCCAGGTTCGAACCACCATCAGTACGACCCGCGAACCACTTATCCTTCTCCAAGGACTTCTGGTAGATGTAATCCGCGATAGCCACGGAAGTCGCGTAACGATCCTTACCAGCCAGACGAGAAGTCTTCTTCAGACCCATCGCGTCCTTCACAGCATTCAAAGTGCTATCGGAGATAACACCGTCACCACCGATAGCCACAACCTCGTTAATGCCCTTGAAACCAGCATTATCCTTCGCGTTAGCAAAGAACTTGCCAACCGCGGAAGCAACATAAGAGTTGTTGTACACGAAAGCAATCGGGCCATCAGTCAACATACCAGCCGTAGCCGCGTCAACCATGTTCCCCTCAGCCGCGGAAACAACGTACAAACGCTTCGGATTCATGGTCCCGTGGTTATCACCAAACTGATGAGCCGCCACCTCCAAAGAGGTCTGCACACGATCCAAACCGCCCAAACGAGCCAGCTTCGCAATCGAGCCAGGCAAAGACGGAGCAGCCACAGCAGCCGGAGCAGCCACGCCACCCATCGAAGCAATCAACGCCACC